>JABMQM010000317.1 GCA_013203195.1 Desulfobacteraceae bacterium
AAAAACCTTGATAAGGGTGATCAGTTTTGCACTGAAAACGACGCCGGCAATCCCTTTGAAAGCCTCACTTATTCTCTCGGAAGTTGTGAAATCTTTAGCGACGACCCCGATCTTGCGGGAAAACCAGGTGGAAATTTTGTAGATTAGTCCAAGGAAAAAAATAGCAAGTGAAATATAAAGAGCCAGAGTAAACGCCATAATAAACTCCTTGATTACATATGGAAAAAACTGCTGTAGCGGCAGCCGGTGCAGACAGGTGCACCTACTATACAAACTATGTTTTCTTTCATATCATCTAATTATTTGTCAAGGAAAATATTATAGTACCGGATTCTGATTGGTCATTTAAATCTGATTCTTTTTGTGCTATAAGCATATAGCTTTTTTGAGCATAACGCAGAGACTTGCCCGCCAATATTTGGCAGGTTGGGCAAAAAGACCATTTATGGATGGACACTAATATAGATGCAGCCTGTTCGAACGGAGCTAACCATGCGATCAGAAATTGAGAAAGAATATTTATTCAAGGCCATTGATGCGTTTCAGAGGAGGCTTGTTGTCGTTAGTCCGGAATTTAAAATTCTGGCCGCAAGCTGCAAGGTAGAAGGGGAAAGAGAGTCTGAATTAATTGGCAAAATTTGCTACGAGGTTTTTTCCAACCGTTCCTCTCCATGCGAAAACTGCGCGGGAACAGAAGCCTTGGGAGAAGGCAAAACCGTTTTAAAGCCTAAGCCGGAAGATAATTTGGATCTGGAAAAGATGCCATGTTACTATGCATACCCGCTATTTAAGGGAAAAGATATCGAAGCTTTTGTAAGCATGGATTTTGACCTCCCCACCAAAGGGGGCATTGAAGAAAAATTCCAACGGTCCAAGGCCTTTTTGCGCAATATCATTCTTAGCTCTGTAGACGGCATCATCGCCAACGACAGAACAGGCAAAATTCTGATTTTCAACGAAGCCGCCGCCGATATTTTCGGATACACTGTCGATGAAGCGCTTGCCCATCTGGACGTACGGGATATCTACCCCGGCCAAAAAGCCTATAAAGTGATGCGAGAGCTCAGGAGCGAGGAACACGGCGGCAAGGGAAAATTAAAATCCTACCAGGTAGATATCATTACCAAAACCGGTGAAAAAGTTCCCATCAACTTGAGTGCGGCGATTGTTTACGAAAACGGACAAGAAGTGGCAACCATCGGCTTTTTTCATGATCTGCGCGAGGCACTTCGCATGCAGGCGGAACTGGAAAAGACCCAGATCCAGCTCCTGCAAGCTGAAAAAATGTCTTCCCTCGGCAGACTGGCCGCCGGAGTCGCCCACCAGTTAAACAATCCGCTCGGAGGGATCACCCTGTTTGCCAAGCTTATCTTAGAAGAATACGACCTGCCGGATGGCGCCAAAGAAGACTTGCGACGCGTACTGAAAGACGCCAAACGATGCCGCGATACTGTAAAAGAACTGCTCGAATTTACGCGACAAACGCGTCATTTTATGCGACCTCACGACGTCAACCAGGCGATTTCCAGAACCCTGTTTCTGCTCGAGAACCAGGCACTGCTCCACAATATAGCTATAGAAAAAGACCTGGACGCTTCACTCCCCTTTGTTCACGGGGACAGCCAACAGCTTAACCATCTGTTTATGAACATCATTCTCAATGCCGTCCAGGCCATGGAAGGCAAGGGAAGGCTTATTGTGCAAAGTTACCTGTTGGAAGACAGCCAACGCGCCTGCATCAAAATATCCGATACAGGTCCCGGTATCCCGACAGAAATTCTTCCCCATATCTTCGAACCCTTTGTCACTACCAAGGAAGAGGGTGAGGGGACCGGCCTGGGTCTCAGCCTGGCGTATAACATTGTTGAAAAACACGGCGGTACGATTAAAGCAGAGAGCCGGCCTGGTAAAGGCACGTCATTCGTCATTGAACTTCCCATTACGACAAAATCCCGTGGAGGAAATGACCGTGAATAATCAAACTGACGCCATACGTGTATTGGTAGTAGATGATGAACAGGACATCCGGGACGGATCGGAACGCATTCTGACCCGCCTCGGTCTTCAGGTCCTTAAGGCCCAGCGTGGAGACGAGGGGCTTAAGATCCTGGAAACCGAAGGCGCATCCATCGTTCTTCTCGACTTAAAGATGCCGGGCATGGATGGCATAGAGGTTCTTGAACGCATTCGAAAACTGGATGAATCGATTCTGGTCATCGTCATCACCGGTTATGCCACGGTTGAAACCGCTATCGAAGCCATGAAGCTGGGGGCCTATGATTTTATCTCAAAACCTTTTGAACCGGATCAGCTCCGCATTGTAGTTAATCGCGCCTGGGAAAAAATCCGCCTTACGCGGGAGGCTGAAAAGCTGGCACAGGAAAAAAGAAGGACCCTGGCTGATCTTGACACTGAAAAGAGCCGTATCCATACCATTATCGAGAACCTTCCCAACGGTGTGATGGTGACCAATACCCGGGGGCAGGTGGTTCTGATGAATCCGGTCTTTAGGAAGCTGCTTGATCTTGACCCCGGCTTGAAAACCGGCGGGCAAATAGAGGACTATGTGCCGGATAAAGGTTTTTGTAACCTTGTGATGGAGATTTCTCAAGGAAAACACGTGGATTATGACGATATTCCTGACTATGAATTTGCCATTGCGGACCAAAAATATTTTCTGGTAAAGGGGCAGCCGGTTCTCGGTGAAAGAAAAGAGTGCCTGGGAGCGGTCGTGAATATTGTGGATATTACCGCCATGAAAGTGATGGATCAACTTAAATCCGAATTTGTTACCAAGGTTTCTCACGAACTGCGATCACCCCTTTCAACCATCCATGAGCAGCTTGCGTTGGTCATCAGAGATATGTTGGGCAATGCATCCGAGCATGACCAGCATATACTTACCCGTGCCAGGGAAAAGACCCAGGGTCTGATTTCTCTTATCGGCGACCTGCTCGACCTCTCCCGTATCGAGGAAGGTGTTCTCTGCCAGGAACCGCAACCGATCCACTTGGAAGAACTTTTGGAAAATATTGTAGATTTCCTCAAAACCCGGGCCGAGGGCAAAGGGCAGTCCCTTACCCTGCAACTTCCCGATGATCCCCTGCCTGAACTCACGGCCGATCCCATTGCTTTGGAAAGCATTTTCGGAAACCTGATCACCAATGCCATCAACTACACCCAGGACAACGGAAAAATCAAAGTAGACGTCGACATGACCGGAATCAATGTACGCGTCAAAGTAATTGATAACGGATTTGGGATCTTAGGTAAATATCTTGACAAGATTTTTGATAGATTCTACAGGGTTAAGGACGATAAGACCAGATATATCACCGGTACGGGACTGGGGCTGCCCATCGTCAAGGGGTTGGTTGATTCTTTAAACGGTTTCATAGATGTAGAGAGCACGCCCGGCCAAGGTTCAACCTTTACGGTGCTTTTGCCGGTCACAGATTTGCGTTAATCACCTTTAAAAATTCCTCTGGAGGGACTTGAATACCGGTCCAAAGGAAAAAGGTTCGCTTGATCTGATGTGCAAGGGTGGAAAGACCGTCCATAAAGGGGATATCATTGCGCAGAGCCATATCGCGCCAAAAATTTTGACTGCGCCCATAATTAAGGTCGAGCACCAATTCGCAATCCTGCACTTCAAGCCGTTCAATCATGGCAGCCATTTCCGGAGATTCGTCGTAGCTGGAAACAGAGGTGGCGTTGACCACTATGTTTACCGCTAAAGGTCGGTTCGACAAAGCGTCAATCGACTGTGCTTCTCCGCTAAAACGATTGACAATTTGCCGGGTTTTTTCGGCGTCACGGCCGGCAACAATAATAGATTCTGTTCGCATCCAGTTTAAAATAAATACAACCGCCTTGGCCACCCCCCCCGTTCCGAAAACCAGCGCCGACTTGCCGTCAGCATCAAACCCCACGTCATGCAAGGAATCCATGAAACCGATGGCATTGGTGTTATAGCCTTTAAGTTCATTGCCTTTGCAGATGATGGTGTTGATGGCACCGATGATATTGGCCCCCTCTGATAAAATATCTAAATGCGGTATGACCGCCTCCTTGTAAGGGACGGCAACATTGGCACCGGCAATGTTAAGCACTTTAATGCTATGCAACGCCTGGCCGATTTGATGCGGTGCAACTTTAAAGGGTACATATGCTCCTTTTATCCCCAGCCGCTTCAGCAATGCCGAAAATATAGCCGGTGACTTTGCATGGGAAACCCGTTCGTCGCCTATGATACAATAAACTTGCATTTGGAAGTATTGTTTTGGGTTATAGAAATTGAGAGTCTTATTGGCCGACAAAAAAACCCGCTCCATTTTACCTGGGCAGGTTTTTCCGGTAACCGTTCACAGGTTCAGAGTTCACCGTTCTGCGTTCTGGGTTCTGGGTTCTGCGTTGAATCTTTCAACCCTGAACCTCTGAACCTCTGAACCTTTTAACCTTGAACCTTTGAACCCTAAACCCCTGAACGGTTACAATATCTCACACGTCAATTACATGGCCGACTCAGGATGAAAAACTAAAACCTCCTTGAGGTCTTCACCCAGATATTCACGCTCGTTGGGGCCCAAGATCCCCATCGACAGGCAGATGAGGGTCCACAAATGAAGGGTCTCGTACTTTCCTTCGTAGTGTTCGCCGATATCGTGGACCTGGGCATGGCAATTGTGGCACGGTGTGATACAATAGGTAGCACCGGTTTTGATGATCTGATCGAACTTGAACTTGCCGTAACCCCGGCGTGCGTCCGGCAGTCCCGACTGTAAAAACCCGCCGCCGCCGCCGCAGCAGTAATTGTTCGACCGGTTCGGCTGCATGTCGATAAAATTCTCTTCACCCACAACCGCTTTGACGGTATACCTTAAGTCTTCGGCCACCGGATCTCCAAAAGACTTACGGACCAGCTGGCAGGGGTCTTGTACCGTAAATTTAATTTTCAAATCCTTATTCCAGTCGGAATTGACCTTCAGTTTCCCCTCGCGAATCCATTCGGCGTAAAGCTGGATGATGCTCTTGATCTCAAAGTTGTGCTCGATCTTGAATCTCTGCAGTCCGACCCGGACTGCAAAAAGTTCGTGCCCTCACTCCGTATTGAGCCAGTATTTGCACCCTAAGTCATCCACCGCCTTGGCCTTGACCCTCACGATGTGCTCCCAACCCTCCAAATCCGCACAGAACAGACAGTAATTTTCCGCGGCCCAGCCCTTGGTACCGTATGTCCAGTCGGCTCCGACCGAATGCAGGATCTTCCACAGGGGCACCATCTCGTCCGGCTCGGTCACCGGCTCGCGCGAATTCTGGTTCAAAAAGTACATGGCGCCCTCTTTGTTGAGCGGCGCCTGCATCTTTCTGAACTCCGGCTGCGCTTCCTGGTACTCCTCCAGCACGTCCTCCACAACAAACTGAAAATCTTCCTCGGGGGTGCCCATGGCGCTGCAAGTGTCGTTTTTCTGAGCGACCTCGCACGAACCCCGGATGCCCTTGGGCTGCTTGTCCTTGGGCCAGCTTCTGCGAACATTGAAGACCAGTCCGGGAATGTCGATCTTCATGGGGCACAGATAAACGCAGCGCGTACACATGGTGCACATCCAGGCCCATTCCGAATTTAAGATCTCTTCGTCCATCCCCAGCGAAGCCATTCGCAAAAACTTCCGCGGGTCCATATCCGCCAGACCGGTGGCCGGACAACCCGAAGAACACGCTCCGCACGTCAGGCAAAGATTCAGATTCCCTCCATCCGGGAGAATCTCCATCACTTTATCTTTAAAGATGCTCTGTTTGAGCCCTTTAAACTTAATTGTTTCGGATGACATTCTGTACTCCTTTAAATTGAAAATTGACGGACAAAGATTGAACAGGCAATATCGCCCATCTTCAACCGAGAATAATCAATTACCGGTATCGGACAATTTTGGATAGATTAACCGCCGAGAAGTCTTTTGATGCTTTCCGTAATCTCCTCGGCAGAGGCCGGTTTGGCAATATAATCGTCTGCCTCGGTGCTCATTCCGTCTCGGTGGGAATAGCGCGTAGACGTCACATGGGAAGCAACGGCCGTCAGCAGAATGATAGGAATGTCAACATATTTCTCATCTGCTTTCAACTTCTTACATACTTCGTATCCGTCCATTTCAGGCATCATGATATCCAGTACAATAGCGTCCGGCGGGTTCGCGTAGACCTTTTCCAGGCCCTCAACGCCACTGTAAGCAAGCTCGACCGCGAAGCCTTCCTTCTCCAGATTCATCTGAACAATGGAGCAGAAATCCGGTTCGTCATCGACAACTAGGATTCTCTTTTTTTCACTCATAGCGCCACTCCTTTATTTTTTTGTTTCAGTTTTGACATTTCCGTTTACTTTTTATTTTTTACAAATTAATCAGTTTTGACAGTTTCGATAAAATCGTAATACGATTTTACTTATTCCACACTCGGCCTGGGATATAAACCGGATGCTTTCACAATTTCAGGCACCATTTCTTCCCATTCAATGGCCATGACGTGAAAGCCGTGAACCCCTTTTATTTCTTTGAGGTGCTGAATCTGCTCGATGCAGATTTTGACCCCTTCCTCCGCCTGTTTCTCCTTGGGCGTATCCGACATCCTTTTTACCAACTCATCGGGCACTTCTATCCCGGGAACACGATTCTTCATGTATTTGGCCATGCCGGCGGATTTAAAGGGCGTCACACCTGCCAGGATATAGACGTTATCAAGTAATCCGCGGTCGCCGGCTATCTGCAGCCAGAGCTCGAATTTTTCCATGTTGTATATGCACTGGGTCTGGATAAACTCGACCCCGGCGGCAATTTTTTTGGCCAGGCGGGGAACCCGAATCTCAAAGGGGTCGGCAAAGGGATTGGCCGCCGCCCCTACAAACATCTGGGGAGGACGGCTAATATCCCCGCCGCCCAGAAACTTGGCCTCATCGCGCATTAGCCGGACGGTTTGAGCCAATTGCATAGAGTCAAGATCGTGAACGTTTTGCCCCTGGGCGCAGTCCCCAAAGCTCTGGTGATCTCCGGAAAGACAGAGGATATTATGGATGTCAAAGGCCGCCGCCCCTAAAATATCACTCTGCAGGGCAATGCGGTTGCGGTCACGGGTCACCATCTGAAGTACCGGCTCCAGCCCCATAAGTTTCAGGCGGATACAGGCTGCCAGGCTACACATACGGGTTACCGATGTCTGGTTGTCGGTAATATTAATGGCATCCACATAGTCCTTGATCAATTCTGCTTTTTCGCTGATCTTTTCCATGTCAGAGCCGCGCGGAGGGCCGCACTCGGACGTAACGGCTAAATGACCGGCGGCAAGAATCTTTTCCAGTTTACTAGGTGTCTTTACTTTCATCCTGCAAATCCTCCCTGACAACTTTTCGGGGTCCTCCGGCCCTGTCGGTGGACCAATCTTTCAATGCACTCAGCTTTTCATAATCATCGAATCTGTCCAAAGCCTTGAGGCGCTCGACGATCAGTTGCCAGGCACAGACAACATCCTTGTGAATCTCACAACTCCCTTTGGTCGAGCCGCCGCACGGACCGTTCAGAACGCGTTTGGCGCACCTGGAAATCGGACATATTCCGCCGGTACGCGCCAGAATACACTCGCCACACCCCTGGCACCTTTCCGTCCAGAGACCCCGTTCTTCGGTAACCCCCATAAAGACGGTGTTCACTCCGGGATAGACAGGGGTGGCGTGGTATTTTTCAGCCATGAACTGAACGCCGACACCGCAGGCCAGGGAGACGACAGCGTTATACTGATCGATGATATCCCGAACCTCTTCAAGGTATTCATGGTCACATTGACGCTGCAGCGTACGCTCGTCGATCCGGACCGTCTGTCCCTGATTTAGAAAATGCATTCTCAGAACCGAAGCCAGAACAGCGACCTCCTTCTTACCCCCTGCCTCACAAACCGTGACACATTCGTTGCAACCCAGAATGAGGATCTTATCATGATCTTTGACTTCTTCTATGATTTCCTCAACCGGTTTTCTATCTGCAACAATCATAAGACCTCTCTTTCATTTTTACTTTTACTCAATTCGCAATCTTAAATCACCAAACTTTTCAGGCAGCCTTATCAGCGGCCCGCTTAATCGGGTTGGGACCCAATTTGAGGATTCTTTCGTTCATTTCAATTGCGAATTGGGTAAAACGTAAACCTTCACTGGATGAAAGGTTGTACATCTGCACCCTTTCTCCACCGATATTAATGGTATCAAGAATCTTCCGGACCTGCTCCACCCGTTTGCGAGCCCTTAAATTACCACTGTTAAAATGGCAGTCTCCTTCCATACATCCCACCACATAAACACCGTCGGCGCCCTTTTCAAAGGCGTGGAGCATATGAATGACATCGACTTTGCCGGTACACGGTACCAGAATGATTTGAATGTTGGACGGGTATTGCAAACGCATCGAACCTGCCAGGTCCGCGGCCGTATACCCTCAGAACTTGCAGCAAAATGAAACAATGATCGGGTCGAAATCTTTCATAACATACTCCTCTCTAGCAAGGATTCAGCCTTGCCCGGTCCTTTTACAAATTCGGCATTACATCAATCAATTAAATAAAGCGTCAATTTTACACATAATCTGATTGTCCTCATACCAACTCAGCTCGATCGCCTTGGCCGGACATTCCGCCGTACAGATGCCGCAACCATGACACAAGGCCTCATCGATTTGGCTGACACCATCTTCATTTATCCTGGGCACATTGTAGGGACACGCCCGGACACAGACCAGGCAGGCGGCACAGAGGTCGGCCTCGACCTTGGCGGTCACGGCAGATAACGTCAACCGGGGCTGGGACAAGAACGTAGTGGCTCTTCCAGCCGCGGCCAAGGCCTGGGAAATCGATTCGGTCAAAAGTTTGGGACTGTGGGCGGTGCCACAGACAAAAATACCCTCGGTTGCCATATCGACCGGCCTTAACTTAACGTGGGCCTCCATAAAATAGCCTTCCGCCGTCCGGGCCAGTTTAACAATAGAGGCGAGTTCCTCGGTGTCTTCGGCCACCATTCCGGCACTCAGCGCCAAAAGGTCTGCGCTGACCTGAATGGGACGACCCAGAATATGGTCCGTAAATGTCACCTCAACACCATCTTCGGTCGCTTCGGCCACAGGGGGATTATCCGCCTCGAACCTTGAGAATATAACTCCTTTTTGCCGGGCCTCGGTATAGTACTCTTCCAGAAAGCCGTAGGTACGGATATCCCGGTAAAGGACAAAGACCTGGGCATCCGGATTAAGATTTTTGATATGGATGGCATTTTTAACGGCGGCCTGACAGCAAATTCTGGAGCAATTGGGATTCTCCTCGTTGCGCGATCCCACACACTGTATCATGACCACCTGTTTCAGATCATCGGCGCCCTGCTTTTTTAAATGATCGCCAAGCTCCACCTGGGTCATTACCCTTTGGTCCTGGCCATAGAGAAATTCTTGGGGACGGTATTCCGTAGCCCCGGTCGCCAGAATGACAACACCATGATCGATCTTTCTTTCGTACATACCCGGCCCAACCAGCACTTCGGTTGTAAAGTTCCCTTTGAAGCCGGAAAATCCAACGATGAGGGATCGGGTTAAAACCTGGATTTTGGGATGGGAATTCACCTTCTCAATCCGTTCTGCCAAATACTCGCCCACATCCATCCCTTCGATAGTAGCGATAAGACGATTGGCCATTCCACCCAATTTTTCTTCTTTTTCGACCAGAACCACTTCAAAATCCTGATCCGCAAGACCCAAGGCTGCATTCATGCCGGCGACGCCGCCGCCGACAACCAGCGCCCGTTGAACAACCGGAATCGTCTTTTCGTGAAGCGGACGGAGTGTCGCCGAACGCGCTACGGCCATGCGTACCAGTTTTTTCGATTTTTCCAAAGCTTTGGCGGGCTCATCCGAATGGACCCAGGAATCCTGATTGCGGATATTGGCGATTTCGACCAGGTATTTATTGATACCACAGCTCACCAGCGTGTCCATGAAGATCCCCTCGTGGGTCTTGGGGGTGCAAGCCGCAACGACGATTCTGTTAAGGCGGTGTTCTTGGAGGATTTCCTTCATCTTTTCCAAAGAATCCTGACTGCAGGAAAACAGGTTCTGACCCGTATAGGCAACATGGGGGAGCGTCTTGGCATACTCCTCGAGAACATTGACGTCTATAATACCGGCGATGTTGACGCCGCAGTGGCAAACAAAAACGCCGATGCGCGGTTCCTGCTGCGTTACATCGATTTCATCGGGAATCTCCACACTTTTGGTCTGGGTGTGTCTGACCTCGTTCAAAAGCCCGCCGGCCAGGCATGCCGCCGCACTCGCCTCGCTCACGGAACTCGGTATATCTTTGGGTTCCTGAAATACCCCGGATACAAAGATCCCGGGCCGCGAGGTTTCCACCGGCGCCTGCGGCCGGGTAACGGCAAAATTGTATTTATCCAGTTCGATCCCCAGACGCTCAGCCAGTTTTTTGGTTGTGTCCGGCACCTGAAGCCCTACGGACAGCACCACCATGTTGAACGTCTCTTCCTGGCGCGTACCGCTCTCATCCACATACTGCAATTGCAAATCGCCGGTCGCGGGCATCTCATTGATCGTGTGAATTCTCGCTTTAACGAAACGAACCCCGGCTTTTTCTTTGGCCCTTAAGTAATACTTCTCGTAGTCTTTGCCAAAGGTCCGGATATCCATATTAAAAATGGCGCAATCCAGTTCTTCCTTGGAATGATCCTTGGCGATCATGGAATCCTTTATCGCGTACATGCAGCAGACCGACGAACAATACCCATTGCCGCAGCGGTTGGTGTCACGCGACCCTACACACTGCAGCCAGGCAATCTTTTTCGGCTCGGATTCATCCGAGGGACGCACCAGGTGCCCCATGGTCGGACCCGAAGCGCTCAAAATGCGCTCAAATTCCAAACTGGTCACCACGTTGGGGTTGCGCTTGTAATGGTAAAATTCCTCAAACACAGTCGGATCATACGGTTCGGATCCCGTAGCCAGTATCACCGAACCCACGGCAAGCTCCAGTTCTGCGGACTGCTGGTCGTGAATCACCGCCTCGGCCAGACAGGCCTCGACACACTGCATGCACTCCGAACAATACCCGCAGTTCAAACAACGCGCTGCCTCTGCTTGACCCTCGGTCTCGTCGTAGCCCAGCTCCACTTCCGCAAAGTTGCCCTGGCGCTTTTCAATCGCCAGCTCGGGCATCCTGGCGCGTGCCTCCTTCGGTTCGTCCTCGGGAACCGGACGGTACACCGGATCGGTTACTTCGGCCGGCTCGCGGCCCTCGGCCAGGTCGCGGCCGTCCAGGTAACGCACCATGGACTCGGCCGCCTCGCGGCCCTGGGCAATCGCGCCAATGGCCACCCAGGGGCCCGTCTGCAAATCACCGCCGGCAAAAACGCCCTCGCGGCCCATGGCATAGGTCACCGCATCGGTCTCGGCCGTGCCCCAGCGCGTAAATTCCAAACCGGTCACATCTTCGATGGACGCAAGGTCCGGACGCTGGCCGATGGCAGGGATCAACTGGTCGATCTCGATTTCGTACTCGCTGCCCGGAATCGGAATCGGGCGGCGACGCCCTGATGAATCCGGCTCGCCCAGTTCCATGCGGATGCAGCGCAGCCCCTCCACCTGGCCGTCGCGCACCAAAACCTCCTGGGGCGCCGCCAGATAAGTGATCTGCGTGCCTTCCTCCTCGGCCGCATGGATTTCTTCCTCCCAGGCCGGCATCTCGGCCCGCGTGCGGCGATAGATAATGCTCACCTCTTCGGCGCCCAGACGAACCGCACTGCGGGCTACATCAATGGCCACATTGCCGCCGCCGATGATCGCAACGTTTTTGCCCACGGTCGCTGTGCCGGTTAAGTTCACCTCGCGCAGAAAATCAACACCCTGCCGCACGCCTTTGGAGTTTTCACCCGGAATCCCCAGCTCGATACCCTTGTGCGCCCCCAGGGCCAAATACACCGCCTTGTAGCCCTGATCGAACAAATCGTCCACCGTCAGATCGGGCCCTAAGGGCGTGTTGGTCTTGATTTCAACACCCAGATTGGTGATCACCTCGATTTCCTGGTCCAGAACCTCCCGGGGCAAACGGTGCGCCGGAATGCCGACTCGCAGCATACCCCCGGCCTTGGGCAGGGCCTCGTAGATCGTCGACAGCACCCCCTGCCGTGCCAGGTGATACGCCGCCGACAGGCCCGCAGGACCCGAGCCGATGATCGCGACCTTTTCTTTGCGCGGCGCCGCACACTCAATCTCTATCTGGCGGCAATCAAACTGATCCGCGGCCAGGCGCTTCAAATCCCGGATCGCTACCGCATCGTCCACCTCCAGGCGACGACAGGCATCCTCACAGCCGTGGGGGCAGATCCGACCCAACACGCCGGGCAGCGGCAGCTCCTCCATGATGATCTCAAGGGCCTCCTTGTACTTGCCCTCCTTGACCATTTGCACATATCCCTGAACGTTCAATCCTGCCGGACATGCCGAACGGCAGGGGGCTTTGTCCGCCTTTTGTATGGCAAAGGCCCCAGGAATCGCCTGGGGGTATCTTTTATAGGCCGCTTTTTTGTTACAAAGGCCTTCATCGTACTCGTTAGGAAGCTCTACGGGACAAACCTTGACACATTCACCGCAGCTGGTGCACTTGTCCAAATCGATAAAGCGAGCTTCCTGCCACAGCTTTGCCGTAAAACGTCCCGGGTTGCCTTCAAGACTCAAAAGTTCGGTGTTTGTCAAAAGCTCTATATTTAAATGCCGGCCGACCTCGACCAGTTTTGGCGAGATAATTCACATGGAACAATCATTGGTAGGAAAGGTCTTGTCCAACTGCGACATCATACCACCGATGGCCGAAGATCTCTCGACCAGGTAGACATAATATCCCGAGTTGGCCAGATCCAGGGCGGACTGCATGCCTGCAATGCCGCCACCGAGCACCAGCACCGAACCGATACTCTCTTTTCCAGGCTTTGCCGAGGGCGTATCTTTTACGTGGTTGTTCTTTTTTTCCATTTTTCTGTCCTTACATTCTCTCTATTATTTCAGGAAGCTTGTGCTCCCATCCGATGGTTGCAAGTAAGACTCCGCCGAACCCTTCCTGCTGCAATGTCTTTGCCATCTCCGATGCAATCCGGAGACACTCGCGTACCTTGTCAGGGGATTTCTGAATCCTTTTGAGCAATGCATCGGGAATGTCCACATGCTCAACATTGCGCTGAATGTAACGGGCCATCCCCAGGGATTTTAGCAACAACACCGTTGGAATTATTTTTATCTTCCCAAGGTCCACCCGCTGGATAAAAGGTTGAATGGCAGCAAGATCGAATAGAGGGGGGGTGACGAAGAATGTAGCGCCGGCATCGACTTTCTGGTTCATTTCTTCGATAACCAATTCAGGGGATTTACCCTTAGCGCCGGCATCGACCGTCGAGCCCACAAGAAAGCGGGGAGCTCCGGCAAGTTCAATGCCGGCCATATCTTTGCCTTCCTGAAGCGCCTGTGTAGCCCTCAATAATTCCAGCAGATCGATGTCATAAACCGATCTGGCCTGGTGGTGGTCTCCATAGCCGGGCTCTTCTCCTGTGACCGCCATAACACTGGTGATACCGCAGCCGTAAGCTGCAAGGAGATCTGCCTGGATAGCGATGCGGTTCCTGTCCCTGCAATTAAGCTGCGACACCGCCTCCATGCCTTCTTTTTGCAGAATCACGGCACCGCCGAGAGAACTCATCCGCATGACGGCATTGCTCATTTCGGGCACAACAAAGGCATCCACATTGCCTTTGACCCGTCTGGCATTCGTCACCATCGTGGAGACATCGACTCCCTTGGGCGGCTCCATTTCCGCAAGTATGGCAAATTCCCCTGTCTCAAATTTGCGCTTCAATTGCATATTATTACCTCCGGGTTTTTAGAAAACGTACTTGAGCTGCACCTAAATCAAGCGATAATTAGACTGAAATCGCGGCTCAACCAGGTTCAATTACTATGTAGCAACAACCGTGCCAGAAAAATAATGCTAACAAGACATGTTGAAAAGTGTGTAATATCAATTGATTGAAACGGAGAGGTTCCAGCGGCAAGGTATTTTCAAGTTTGAATACAAGGAACTGTTGTGCCAATTTGGCATATGTGCTAAAGCAAATAATATTAAATCCATAACGTTACAATAAACTGTGCCGTTTTGGCATGGTCTTGTTTGGAGCATCAGATATGAATAACAGCATAATCCTGGTTGATGATGATCTTGATTTTCTCGAAACCCTGAAAAAGCGGCTGATCAACTCAGGGTTTAAGAATATTCACACTGAAGATGACCCGTTAAAAGCAGCATTGCTTTTTGAAAAAGGAGAGGTATTTGATATCGCCTTGATTGACATGACCATGCCGGGCATGAACGGAATCGAATTGCTTGAAACAATCAAGACGATGAGTCCGAGGACCGAATGCATTATGCTGACGGCTGTGAACGATGCCCGCAATGCCGTGGAATGCATTAAAAAGGGGGCTTATGATTATCTTTTGAAACCGATTGCCCAGGAGGATCTTGTTTTTTCAATGCAACGCACCCTGGAGAGGAAGCGTTTACTCGATATTCTGGACATTGAAAAAAGTAAAACCCTGCCCCGGCTGATAAACCCGGAGCCATTTAAACCGATTGTTACCCAATCCCATAAAGTTCTAAGGATTTTGAAGGAAGCCGAGCTGCACGCCGGCAGTGATGTTCCTGTTTTGATTACCGGAGAAAGCGGGACCGGCAAGGAACTTGTCGCCAAAGCCATCCATGCCGCCAGCCCGAGGTCGAAATTCCCGTTTACGCCGGTAAACATGGCCTCTCTTACCGGCAGCCTGTTTGAAGCGGAATTTTTCGGCCACACCAAAGGCGCGTTTACGGGCGCGGAAAACACCCGTACCGGCTACCTCGAACACACCCATCGGGGCACCATGTTTTTGGATGAAATCGGAAACCTGACTTATGCGCTTCAGGGCAAACTGTTGCGGGTTTTACAGGATGGTGAATTTCTCAAGCTGGGGACCAGCAGCCGTCAGAAGGTTGATGTTCGCTTTATTGCAGCCACTAACGAGGACATGGACAAACTCATCGCCAAGAAGCTATTTCGCAAAGATTTATTTTACCGGATCAGGGTCGGATGGCTCCACCTGCCCCCCTTGAGGGCGAGGCAGGGAGATATCCCGTTGCTGGCAAATAAATTTTTAAAGGATTTTTGCGGTCATTCAAATGATTGCGTGATTACAAAAGAGGCCATGTGTGTGCTTGTGGAATATAGTTATCCCGGGAATGTCAGGGAACTTCAATCCATCATACAGTCGGCCGTCAACCTATCCCAGGGAAAGCCGATTTCCACAAATTTCCTTCCTGAACATTTGCAAGCGAAAAAACCAGTCTTAAATTGCAAGGATTCTTCAGAATCTGAAGCCATCCTCCCCCTGACACAAGTTGAAAAAACGCTTATCCTCAGAGCTTATGAACAGACGGGTTGCAACAAATCCCAGACAGCCAAGCTTCTGGGCATCGGCCTCAATACCCTCAGAAGGAAGCTTAAGTCGTATGGAGAAAATTAGTAGTTGAGGGGGCGGGGAGTTTTCTCTATTAGATCGTCTCATGGCGAAGTCTGCTCGGTCATCCCGAAAGGTTTGCCTGTTTGCCCGTTCGCCGGTATTTATTCATGCACGGGCTAACTGGACAACGGGCTAACCGGACAACCTTTTCCATTAGGTGTGAAGAAAATCTTTGACCAGTCGCCGCCATCCTACCTGGGGTAAGTTTCCGTAAATGTCATGGCCCAATTGACCGCCGTCGGCAGCCAGTGGGCCGGCTTCATCCTCTATCAGCCGGTACAGTCGATCTACTTCTTCGCCGATAAAATCCTGGGTTTCATTGCCTATCATCAGATTTTTCAAATCCCGGCGCAGATTGTCGGCATGCACCCTCACAACC
>JABMQM010000030.1 GCA_013203195.1 Desulfobacteraceae bacterium
AAACAAGGTCACCCGTATCCTGCTGGTAGTGGTATTTACAAATCTCGGCAGTTCCATAGGGACGTTTGTGGCGATACCTCTAATGGTGAAAGTCCTCTAACTTTGATGGCGTCGTAAAAAGTCACGAATGGAAGCTCCCTACAGCCCCGCTGAGCGGCATTTCCGCTACGCTCCATCCCCGATGCTCGGTATCTACACTTCGCTCCGGCAAGCTGGCTGCAGGGAATCTTAGACTGTAAGGAAAATTAGCTGTTTTTTGATTCGCTCGCATTCCCCGCAGTCCACCGGAGGCGGACGGGGAATGCGAGCGCTGTGCAGTTCAACAAGGCATGACAAAAAAATGACACTCTCACCATAATGCGCACATGCATATTAACCACTTGAAATAAAAAGAAATTAAGTTAAATCAATCTGTCAAGAGAGTCATGTCAAGGCAACGCTTAGGGTTTTTCCTTATGTCTTTGCCTGCCAAGGGCTTAACTCGGCTATTATAAGAGCAAGCTTAGAAACGCTTCCTTTTGCCCAATCTATGCGTCGGGCGGCACATCCCGAAAACGGTGGGGCTCAAATTTTAAACCTCGAAAAATTCAATATATTCATTTAGTTAATCCCGCCATGGCGGGATCATTTTGCTTGACCTTGGACCAAGTTGAGCGTTTTGAAACCGGCTCATAATGTAAACGTATTTCAGTTATTACATCCAGAACGGTTCATTTGGCACATTTCTTGAAAAGGAACTATCTATTCCAGTTTATGTAAAACTGTTTCAACCGTTTAGCCAAAGTAACACAATTCACACTTGTTTGTGAATTTGAAGCTTTCAGGAAATCTGAAAAAGAGAAAGGAATGAAATAGAGAAGAAGGTAACATTATGCCAACAGCCGAAGAAATGCTAAAAAAATTCAATGATACAAAAACCTTACCACACGTAGCGTTACGCCTGGCCCAATTGATTTCTAATGAAAATACCAGAATAAGTGAATTCGAAAAAATGATTAAGATGGATCCTACGCTGGTTGTGCGTCTGTTGCGTGTGGTCAACAGCCCATATTATGGACTGCGGCGCAAAGTTGATAGCATTTCCAGAGCTGTGGTGGTTATTGGCATGAAGAGTCTGCGCAATATAGTTGTTACCACCGGCATCAAAGAAGTATTCGCAAAAGGACCGCATGAAGAGATTTTTTCCAGAGCTCAGTTGTGGCTTCATTGTGCGGCTGTCGGTATTTGCAGCCAAATGATTTCAGAACGCATTTTCGGTCGAGCGGGTGATGATGCTTATCTTTGCGGCATTCTACATGACATTGGAATTATAGTTGAGGATCAGGTTGCACAGGATTTGTTTGTGCAGGTTTGTCAAAACTACACTCCGAATGCCAAGCCTTTTGTCCAATATGAAAAAGAGACTATAGGGACCGATCACTGCGAAATAGGGCATTTATTAGCTCTTCAATGGAATCTTCCTGCTGATGTGCAAGATGGAATTAAGGACCATCATAAGACAGAAGGCGAAATCTTGCCATCCAGCCTGACCGGAATTGTCCAGACGGCAGATTATATTGTTTCTAGATTGAACTACAAGGCCATACCTGAGATGCAACTGAACCTTTCAAAGGATTTGGGTATTTATATTCGCGATAACATGGAGGAATTTAAAGCCATGACAAAAGATTTACCTGACGAGTTGTCAAAAGCCAAAGAGCTTTATGAATCTGAAGGGGAGTAGAGGGATGGAATTTATAGAAGATATCTTCAGTGAGATTGATGACCGGGAAGAAGATTTGCATCAATTAGTTGCCTTGCTAAAAAAGTATTTGCCGGATGGCAGCTTTCAGCTTGTTTTAAACAGCGGCAAGTCTGTTTCTTCAGGGGACAAACTGGATTTGTCCCGCGAAAGCTGTGATAAACTGATAGATATGGCTATAAAGGAAAACGGTTTAATTCACCATGAGCTTCACAAAACCCGTTTAATGCATGCAATGCTTATCAAGGAGTTGGATGCAACACTAATTTTTGTTTTACCCACTCAGGACCCTGATTCGGTTTTGAAAAATTATGGCCTGTCAGATGTAAAATTATGCATTGAGCTTTTCAATTCCCAAAAAGCTCATCTTGAAGAGCAAGATCTTAGAAAAATACAAAAAAGACAGATAAACCGAAAAGTTAAAGTCTTGGAAAACAAATACAACGAAATCCTGTCAGACAACCTTAAGGCCAATGAAGAGTTAAGAGAACACAGCCGATTGCAACAGAAAATTTTGGATACAGCTGCAACTGCAATATTGACTACTGACGCCCAAGGGCGCATCACTACTGCAAATGAAGAGTTCTGCTCGTCAACAGGCTTTAGCAAAGATGACGTGATCGGCAAACATCGCGACACTTTATCGGACAGGTCGTGTAAGACTGATTGCAGCCTTTTTAAAGCAGACGAAAAGCAACAAATTATCAAAAAGCGTTGCACAATACGCACAAAAGATGACAGAGAGCTTATCGTTATCAAGAATGCCGGCACTATCTATGATAGGTCGGGCAGATTTAGCGGTGGAGTGGAGTCGTTCATCGATGTTACCGACTTAGTCAAGGCACGTGAGGCGGCAGAGGCTGCAAATATTGTTAAAATGGAATTTTTGACCAACATGAGCCATGAGATCAGGACCCCTCTAAACGGAATCATCGGTATGGCGGAATTAGCTTTTGATACTAATCTTGATGATGAACAGAAGAATATGTTTTATACAATTAATAACGAAGCCAGCTCTCTACTCGATATTATCAATACGATTCTCGATTTTTCAAAGAATAATGCTGAAAAGACTGAACTTGAGGAGATACCGTTCAACTTGAGGATTTTGACTGAGGATATAGCTCAAAGTTTCGCCTACAGGGCAGAGCAAAAAGAGTTGCATTTTGTTTCATATCTGACCCCTGAAGTTCCCACACAATTAATGGGCGACCCTGGCCGGCTAAGGCAGATACTGGTAAATCTGGCAGGTAATGCCCTCAAGTTTACTGAAGAAGGTGAGATATACATCAAAGGAGAGGTGGCTGAGGACCACAAAGACTGGGTCAAGGTTCGCTTTTTAGTAAAAGACACGGGTATTGGAATACCAAAGGATAAACAATCCATAATTTTTGAGTGCTTTACCCAGGCTGATGGGTCGACTACCAGGAAGTACGGGGGGACCGGATTAGGAACCACCATATCCAAACAATTGGCAGAAATGATGGGAGGGGAAATTGGTGTGGAGGGCGAGGAGGGTATGGGTAGTACGTTTTGGTTCACGGCTGTTTTTAACAAGCAAAAAGGTCATGTTGCCGTCCAGAAAAAAGACAAGATATCTCTGAAAGATTTAAGGGTACTGGTGGTTGATGACAACCAGACCAACCAATTTGTTCTGACGGAATACCTTAAATCTTGGGGTTGCCGGACTGAGACTTGCAGCGGGAAAGATGCTCTGTCCGTTCTCAGGGAGTCTGTTTTGTCTGAAGAACCATTCAACCTGATTTTGACAGACTTTCATCTTCCTGAGGTTACAGGCTTTGATATGGCTAAAGAGATAAAAAAAATGGAAACTTTGGCAAAAATCCCCATCATAGTCATCACCTCTATTGGAAAGATAGGAGACGCTAAAAGTTGCAGGGATATAGGCATTGATGGATATTTAGCCAAGCCGATTAAACAGGATGATCTGCGTAAAGTTATTGAGTCTGTTTTGGGTTTTTCTAAAGAGGAGAATCCTAAGGGTCAAAACCTTGTTACCAGACATACGATAGTCGAAGATAATAGGAAAGAGGTACAGATCCTTTTAGTAGAGGACTATCCGACGAATCAGAAACTGGCTATGAAGCATCTGCAGACTGCAGGATACCAGGTAGACCTGGCGGACAACGGTCAGCAGGCCGTAGAGGCATTTAAGCGCAAACAACATGATCTCATTCTGATGGATATACAGATGCCCGTAATGGGCGGTTATGAAGCTACAAAAGCAATCCGGAATTTAGAAATAGAACTCAGCAAAATAGGAGATAAAAAAGATTCAGCTAAATCGGAAAAGATTCCGATAATCGCCATGACGGTGCACGCCCTGAAAGGTTACAAAGAAAAATGCCTTGAGGCCGGCATGGACGACTACTTAACCAAGCCTTTCAGGAGAAAGGAACTTTTGGACATAGTAGAGAAATGGAGCAGATCGCGTTCGATAAAGGGAAAGCAGCTCCCAACCCGGTTAGGTTTATGCTCAGGAGAAAATGTTGAATTTAAGGAAGCGGATGCTAAGAAATCCGCAATCGACTCGGCTGAGCCGTTCGACCCTGAGCTCACAGCCGAAGGGCTCGTCGCAGGCCAAAATCCAAAGTCCAAAACGGATAAAGCCAATGCCCCAATTAATTTTGAAAAGGCTATAGCGGAATTTGATGGAGATAAGGAATTTTTTATTGGAGTCCTTGAAGGTTTCTTTGAGAATGTCAGGGGTCAAATTGAAACATTACGCCAGGCCGTATCTGATGGAGATGCAGACTTGGTCAGAAGAGAGGCGCATTCAATTAAAGGGGGCGCGGCAAATCTGACGGCAGATGAACTATCCCAAATTGCGTTTAAACTTGAAAATATAGGGCAATCAGAAGTTTTAGAAGAAGGTTTTGAGTTCATCGGAAGACTTGAAAAAGAGTTCCAACGTTTAGAAGCTTATGCAAGTAACGATAAAACAGCATAAAAAATCAAAAGGGACCTATTTATGAAAATTCTCATAGTGGAAGATGAGCTTGTTAGCCAAAAGAAAATGGACAAGTTGGTCCAAAGTTTAGGCCATGAGACGCTTGTAGCGACAGATGGTGTTGCGGCTTGGAAAATCTGGAGAGACGAGAGACCCAGGATTGTTATCACTGATTGGATGTTGCCTCAAATGGATGGGCTCGAGCTTTGTGCCAAGATTCGATCCGAGGAAGGAGAGGAATATACCTATGTTATTATCGTAACCGCTAAAGACGAGATTCAGGATGTAATTAAGGGCATGGATGCCGGAGCAGATGATTATATTGCCAAACCATTCAACAAGGATGAACTTAATGTTCGCATCAAAGCCGGAGAGCGCGTCATCAATTTTCAGATCCAGGATATCGTAATTTTTGCTCTGGCAAAGATGGCCGAATCTCGCGATGAAGACACGGGTAATCACCTGGAGCGGGTTCGTCACTACTCAAAGCGCCTTGCCGAAACAATACTTGATAGTCCTAACCCGCCGCCGGAGTTGGACCGGTTGTTAATAGACAATATTTTTTTAACCAGTGTGCTACATGATATCGGTAAGGTTGGCATTCCGGATTATATACTCCTTAAACCCGGCCGGCTGGATGATGGAGAGTTTGGGGTCATGAAAACACATGCCGAAATCGGCTATAATACTCTCAACGAAGCCTTAGAAAAAGCTCCCAGGGCGAGATACCTGCAAATAGCTGCTGAAATAGCCCGCCATCACCACGAAAAGTATGACGGAAGCGGTTATCCGGACGGGCTCAAACAAGATGAAATACACATTGCCAGCCGGATTTTCGCACTGTCCGATGTTTACGACGCACTTGTATCCAAAAGACCCTACAAAGAAGCTTTTTCTCACGAGCGAGCCAAATACATAATTGCTGATGGCAACGGAAAGCATTTTGACCCCGTTGTAGTCGATGCCTTTTTAAGATGCGAACACAGATTCATTGAAATTCATAATAAATACAGAGACGATTACGAGAAGCTTCCCTCAACTTCCGCGATTAATATGGATTAAATAGGCACAGCAGGTATTTTAGCTTACTTTGGGTATTTTGTTCTGTGCCGCTTTCCAGCATCTTACAAAGTGTTCTTCCCCAACTTGTGCCAGAGTAGTTCTTTCTTCCCGGCAGCGCGTCTCTTCAAGAGTACATCTTCCCTGGAAACTACAGCCAAAGATTGGTATGGATGAGTCGGGCAGATCTCTTTCCGGCAGATGCAAGTCGGGTGTATTACCGGGCTCGGGATCGGGAATGGCTGCTAATAATGATATGGTGTATGGGTGACGCGGGTTTTCAAAAAGTTGTTCGGCCGGTGCAAATTCCATGATGCAGCCTTTGTACATCACTGCGATGGTGTTGCACAGATAACCCACGACATTAAGGTCATGGGAGATAAAAAGATAGCTTAGACCGAGCCGGTCCTGCAAGTCTTTTAAAAGGTTGATGATCTGAGCCTGGATAGAGACATCCAGGGCTGAGACGGGCTCATCGCATATTATCAGCAAAGGTTCCACGCTCAGGGCGCGGGCGATGCCGATGCGCTGGCGCTGGCCCCCGCTGAATTCATGGGGATACCGGTCAGCGCTCTCGGGAGACATGCCAACCATTTGCAGAAGTTTTTCAAGGCGCTCTTTGCGTTTGGGGGCGTTTTTAATCCCCAGAATCCGAAGTCCCTCTTCAATGGACAGACCAACGGTCATGCGGGGATTCAAAGACCCGTACGGGTCCTGGAAAACGATCTGCATATCCTTGCGGTAGAGCTTCATATCATTTTCGGCCAACTTGCTGATATCAGTTCCCCGGAAGACTATTTTGCCTGCATCAGACTCTAAAAGTTTCAGGATGAGTCGCGCGACCGTTGTTTTCCCGCAGCCGCTCTCGCCCACCAGGCCCAGGGTCTTGCCCTGCTGGATCTCAAAACTGACACCATCAACGGCTTTGTTCCATGCGGCAATTTTTTGGAAAAAACCTCGGCGTACGGGAAAGTATTTTTTCAGTCCTTCAACCCGCAGGATGATGTGATTAGCTCTATTTGTTTTCGAATTCATAAATCTCTTTTGTCAAAAAGTACGGGACAGCGGGCTAAGTGGCCATCACCGTAATCACACATTTCTGGAAATTCTTCCCGGCACACAGGTTCGGCATAAGGGCAACGGGGATGAAACGGACAGCCCTTAGGTTTGAAAGCCGGATTCGGCACTACACCGGGGATGCTGTAAAGTCGTTTTCCCCTTTTTAACCGGCTGGGCAGCGAGGCCAGCAGACCCTGGGTATAAGGGTGACAGGCATGGCGAAAAATCTGAACGGTGTTCCCCTGTTCCACAATGGCACCGGCATACATGACGTAGACCCGATCGGCGATGTTGGCCACGACACCAAGATCATGGGTGATATATAAGAGCGACATGGAGCGTTTTTTTTGAATAGACTTAAAGAGCTGCAAAATCTGAGCCTGCACGGTTACATCAAGGGCGGTGGTGGGTTCGTCGGCGATAATTAGTCGGGGAGCACATGCCAGGGCCATGGCGATCATGACTCGCTGTCGCTGGCCGCCGCTGAGCTGATGGGGATAGTCCTTGAGCCGCTGTTCGGGGAAAGGCATGCCCACACTTTTCAGCAGTTGAACACAGCGCCGGTGCAGCGCTTCGGTGCCTATGTTTTCGTGAATGCTGACAGCTTCGCCGATCTGGTCGCCGATGGTAAAGACAGGATTCAAAGAGGTCAGAGGCTCCTGGAATACCATGGCAATGTGCTTGCCGCGGAGCCTGCGCATGCTTTCCTCGTCCAGTTTAAGGAGACTTTGACCGTCGAACATGATCCTGCCGCCTGCAATTTCGGCGGGCGGTACCGGATTGAGCCTTAATATACTCAAGGCGGAGACTGTCTTGCCGCAGCCGGACTCCCCGACGAGGCAGACTGTTTCATCGCGCCGGACCTCGAAACTGACGCCGTCCACAGCCCGGGCGATCCCGTCACCGGCCGGGAAGTACACTTTTAAATCCTTTACGGAAAGCAGGGTGTCATTAGTCATTTATTTAGTCCTAGAAAACCTGGTCCTCTGGGCCAGAGATAACCGGCTATGCTTAAGGAGCGCTCTTTTCTATCCTCTTTCTCTGAGTTTGGGATTGAGTACATCCCTGAGCCCTTCCCCAAAGAGGTTAAAGGAGAGGACTACGATCAGAATTGCGATGCCCGGTATGAAAGTCAGCCAGGGAGCATCAAAAATGAAATTTTTGCCGTTTGAAAGGATATTACCCCAGGTGGCGTGGGGCGGCGGCACCCCGAACCCCAAGAAGCTCAAGCCGGCTTCCGTCAAAATGGCCGAAGCAATCCCGATGGTGGCAGAGACCAGCACAGGTGCGATGGCGTTGGGCATAATATGACGAAAAATGATCCTGAAGTTGCTGACACCCAGGGCTTTTGCAGCCGCCACGAAATCCTGTTCTCTCAATGAGAGGAACTCCGCGCGCACGAACCGCGTGGTGCCCATCCAACTGGTCAGCCCGATGACAATCATAATATTATAAATACTTGCAGGGAGCAGGGCTACCACCGTGAGGATCAAAAAGAAACTGGGAAAGCAGAGCATGATATCCACGATACGCATGATCAGAGTGTCAACGGAAATCGTATTTATAAGCATATGTTGTCCAAAGTAGCCTGCGATGCCTCCCATGAATATGCCGATGAGTACGGATATTCCGACGGCCACAAATCCGACCGTCAGGGAAACCCAGGCACCCTGGAGCATTCTGGCAAAAACATCACGTCCCAGATCATCGGTTCCCATCAAATAGATGTCCAGTCTGGGGACTTCTTCAGGCTGCAAAGAATCAAGGTGCGGTTCAGCCAGAGGCGGACGCAGCTTTTCCTGGAGGCGTATCAGGGCAGGGTCGAATACCGGGTTAGTGCCGGAGGTCAAAAAAAGGCCGATTAGTGCACTTAAGAAAAAAAGGATGAAAATAAACAGCCCCAAAATTGCCAGCCGGTTTTGTCTGAAAAGGAGCCAGAATTCTTCCCACCGGGTTCGTTTTGGTGCCAGGGGCTGGTCGAATTGAAAATTTTGGTTAAATTCTTTGGCTTGTATATTTGTCACAGGCGTATCCTCGGGTCGACGACAATGTAAAGGAGGTCCGAGATAAAGGTGCCGGCCAGCACCAGTACCGCTGAAACAAAGTTGACCGTCAGAATAACGGGGTAATCTCTGGCCAGAATCGCCTCATAGGCCATGCGTCCCATGCCGGGCCAGGAAAATATGGATTCGATAATAACGGAACCGCCGATCAGTCCCGGTAAAATCAGGCCGAACATGGTGACAAAGGGCAGCAGGGCATTGCGCAGAGCATGTTTATAGTGGACCTGCTCCGGCGGCAGCCCTTTGGCCCAGGCGGTACGGATGTAGTCCTGGCCCTCTACTTCCAACATCTGACTGCGAACATACCTGGAGAGAACCGCGACGCCGCCGGTGGCACCCAGACCTGCGGGAAGCAGCAAATGCCAGATCCTGTCCATGATTACGTGTGGCAGCGAAGCGTTTACAAACCCGAATGTTTCCATACCGATCACCGGCACATGGAAGCGGGTCACGACGAAAATAATCAGGATATAGGCAAAGAAGAAGCCGGGAATGGAGATTAAAAGATAGGATAAAAATGTGGCGCTGCGATCGAAGAGGCGGCCTCTGAAAATGGCCGAGCGAATTCCCACGGGGAAAGAGAGCGTCCAGGTAAAGATAGTGCCCACAATGAAAAGCGGCAGGCTGTTTAAGAATCGTTCCCAGATTTTTTTAAGAACCGACTGGTTGTCCTTCCAGGAGACGGTTTTGCCGGTGAAAAGGTCCTGGTAAAAGTAGATGTACTGGACGTACAGGGGCTTGTCCAGATGAAACTCTTTTTGAAATCGTTCAACCATCTCGGGAGTGAACTTGGGATTGAGGGGGTCCACCTGGCTGGGTTTTCCCGGTGCCAGATGAATAATCAAAAAAGATACGACAGAGACAAAGAAAAGTGTAATCGTTTTTTGAACCACACTGCGGCCGACAAATGATATCATAGTCTATCCCTCGTCCAACATAAAGGGCATCTTGGCAAGTTTTATCCATTTGTTAAAATGAAACGCGTAGTTTCCGGTCTTGTTCGGTTTGATCTTCTCATAGCGAACATTACCGTCGTCGTCGACGGTTTTTAGTACGATGCGTTTGTCTAAGACGGCCGTCCATTTGCCTACATACAGGAACGTGTATGGTTGCTGACGAGCGATAATTTCATGAAGTTTGCGGCAGTATTCGACCTGGCGACTGTGATCGTATTCCTGCCGGATCTTGGTGATGAGATCGTCGGCTTCGGTGTTTTTGAACCCCACAAAATTAAGCTGATAAGGATTGGTCTGGCTCGAATGCCATATCTGGTACAAATCAGGGTCAATACCCATCTGCCATCCTAAGATAAGGGCGTCAAAATCTGCCTTGTTCACCCGTTCCTGAATAAACACGGACCACTCTAAAAGATCGGTACGAACATCGATGCCGATCTGTCTCCACGCATCCTGGGCAATGGCCAGTATAGCTTTGCGTAAGTCATTGCCGCTGTTGGTGATGAGAGTGAAATTAAATATTTCGCCGTTCTTTTCAAGCCGGCCGGCTTTATTGCGTTTCCAACCGGCCTCGGCCAGCAATTTTAGAGCACCTTGAGGATCATAAGGCAGCGGCTTGATAGAGTTGTTATAATAATCGGTCTGTTTGACGAAAGGTCCGGTGATCTTCTCTCCCTGCCCATAAAGCACATAGCGGATGATCTTGTCTATATCAATGGCCATACCCAAAGCTCTTCTAACGCGCGGATCATCAAAGGGCTTTCTCCGGATATTGTACCCGATATAAGTGTAGCCGAAGGCCGCGCCGGAAAAGTTTTGGAACTTGGGATCTTTTGCCAGGCGGTTTACCTGGTGTGGTTGAACGCCGTAGCTGTCAATCGTACCGGCATAAAATTCCATTTCCTGGGTCAACAGGTCCGGTATTACACGATAGATATAACGCTTATAGTTGGGCGGCCCCTCCCAGTAGTCGTCAAAGCGATCCAGGGTGATGTATTGATCTGATTTCCAGATGAGGAACTTAAAGGGTCCGCATCCGACGGGCTGCCGGTTAAAAGCACTCTGACGCATGGAAAAAGTCTGGGGGTCTTTACCAAGACCGAGGGCTTCTTTTTTGAGAGCCCGGGAGTTGAGCAGATGCTCGGGAAGGATTCCCATGCCCCAAGTCCCGATGGCAGGAGAGTAGAGCCGCTTGTACACGATTCTGACAGTCAGCGGATCAACTACTTCTACAGCCTTGACCGGCTCGTAATCGGCTATGCGCGGTGAAAGATTCTTAGGATTCATAATCGACTCAAAGGTAAATTTGACATCATGGGCATCAAAAAGATGGTTGTCATGAAATTTTACCCCGGGCCTGAGCTGAAAAAGTATGATGGGATTATGTTCGGTGGCCGGCAAAAGCTCCCGGGCATATGCAGCCAGTCTTTCTTTTGCAAGCAAATGATCGGCCCTTAGAAAATTTTCACTGTGAAATGATGCAAAGTAGTTTTTGCCCAGAAGGTATGCAAGGTTTTTAAAAAGATCCTGATCGACCCGGTCCAAAACCAGCTTGATCCTGGCAGGTGCATTCACGCTGATATTCACATTTATTTTCTTGTCTTTGGCAGTAGGATCGTTTTCCTGCCGAGTCACAACAAATTTGTGGGGAGGAATGAAAGCAATGCTGCTGAGATGGTCTAAAGATTCTTTCAAAGCCGTTTGCGCTATGCTTTCATTTTTCTTTGCGTCCTTAAGAAAAGCCACCAACTCTTTTGGGCCTGCTATTGGCAGTCCGGGGATACGGGCGGATTCGTTGACGTAAAAATAGGCCTCTTCATAGACTTCCCAGGAAGTAGCCAGACGTCCCCTGAAGCGCAATTGCTCATCACGATCAATAAGCCCTTCAAAGACCATGTCGTTGATAGCGCTGCTGGCCGAGTCCGCCGATAAAATGGGGTTCAAAATACTGGCGTCACCGATGGACCCCGCAATATACTGATTGAGTCGTTCAGGATTTCCCCGTGTCTGTTGCTCGTAGGT
Organism: Desulfobacteraceae bacterium; assembly: GCA_013203195.1. GTDB lineage: Bacteria > Desulfobacterota > Desulfobacteria > Desulfobacterales > UBA11574 > Desulfatibia_A. The sequence continues at coordinate 11,872 of JABMQM010000030.1, forward strand.
GGGGACCCAGAAATAGGATTGCAGCAAGACCAGGATTAGAAGTATGGGCGCTAGGATGAGGACTCGTTTGGTAGTCATATCTGTTTATTCAGTCCTGAAAAAGCTGGTCCTTTGGGCCAAGCCTGCCCCGCTTTGCGGGGGTCAGAGATATTTGGCTCTGCCTTGGAGTCTTGTGTCTAAAATCACAAATTCCAAGCACCAAAATACAAATAAATTACAAATCCAATACCCAACCACTAACTTAAGTTTGGAATTTAAGTAGGAGA
>JABMQM010000318.1 GCA_013203195.1 Desulfobacteraceae bacterium
GAGCGACGGCTCCTTTGCGTATCGCATGAGTTCATCGGTTTTGAGGAGATCAATTCGCAGTGCATCCGGGTAGCATGTCTTTAACAACGTTGTTTTACCGGTCTGGCGCGCCCCCCAGAGGAAAAAACTTTGCTTTGGTTTCTCAGGCAATCGAAGATTTCTTTTGTACATTTATTGGCCTTCCAATAAAAAACATGTATATTAATGGTTGACATGCAAAATGACACGATTATTTAATGGTGTCAAGGAGAAATTTAAACAGCGAAATCCGGAACCGATACATGGAGAGCTTTGCACAACCCTCCTTTTGATCAATTCTGGTCATTGCGAGGAGTCCGCCGCAGGCGGATGGATTATCAATGTGTTATGAGGTTGTTTCGCTTCGCTTGCAATGACAATACCTGGGAGGAGATAGGAAAGAGGATAGTGGAAATAGAATAACTTAGCGTCTTTGCGCCTTTGTTTACCCAGTTAAATTGCTTTTGCACCTATTTAACCGGGGCGTGAGGCAATAATTTCTAATCGAAAGAGGGGCGCCCCAGTGAGGAGGCGGGATTGCGGTTCTTTTTTATGCGGAGCCTGTTCTTACCTATGATATAGATGTTTTTTGCATCCTGTCTGCGGAGAGAGAAAGGTTCATCACACTTTCGCCTATCTATGAAGTGGTCATCATTTGAGGCAAATAATTCTACATCTAATATTTTTTTGCCTTTGATCCTTTTTTTTGAGCACTGAAGCTGTAATTGTTTTCATCGTTCTTTTCGCTCTTCATCAATATACGCTTTAATTTCATCAGGACTGCTGCCAAAACTCTGAAACGGATTGATGATCTCTATACCATGATATTTTTGTCCGGCATTAAGGTCTTCTGACAAAATACGTTTACACTGTGCTCTTTCCGCGGCGGCAATAATCAAAGAATCCCAATACGATATTTTATACTGTTCAAGAGTATCAAGGGCCCGTTCCACAATGAGCGAATCAATCTCTTGAACCCGCATGTTTCCCATATATTTTATAATGCTCCTTGCATTTCTAACAGATAGGGGCTTATTGATTTTTCTGGTAACAACCGTAAAAAACTCGCCAAGCACCTGTGTGGATAAAACGCCGTTGCCACTTCTAACAGCACTGATAATTATTTCCCGTGCTCGTTGTTGCTTATCAGGGAAATGGTTGTCATAGGCATACACTATAATGTTTGTATCAATAAAATCAGCGCCTTTCATGCAGTTCCTCTCTTGTCCAGCGCTTTTCGCCCATGTCTGTGCTGTATTCCTTAAATGTCATTGACAGTCCATGCGCAATATTTTCCCTTTCCTGCCGGTCCCTGGCCGCCACAGAACAGAGAAATTCTCTCACCATGGAGGTAAGCGTAGTATTCCTGTCCACAGCAATTTTCCGCACCTTTTTAATAACATCCTCCTGAACGCTTAAAGTTATATTAGGCATTAGCAACCTCCTTCAAATATTTGGTCCAACCATAATGTGTGTTACCCTTATTATGGTTGGCCTATAGATTCGTGTCAAGCTAAAAATATGTTGTGTTAATAACAGTTTAAAATCTCCCCTCAAGACCTGCGAATAGCGGGTCGCCATGAGCTGCAACTCAATGTCTTTACACCCTTGAACGTTGAACGGGGACCCGAACCGCTTGATTTGGACAAGAATATGTTTTTGTTGAAAAAAATCTTAGCACCTTTATTTTTTCCTTTATCCCTTTGTCTTGAGATACTGCTGGCCGGGATCTTCCTTCTATGGTTTACCCGCAGACACAAGACTGGAAAAATTATCGTATCCTTAGGCGTTGTATTTCTCATCGCGCTGAGCTATGGGGCCGCATCAGAAACACTTTTGCGGCCTTTGGAGTATAAATATCCATCGATGACGGATATGTCCGCTGTATTGGATATTGAATGGGTGGTGGTATTGAGTGGAGGAAGTTCATCGGATGCTCATCTTCCCATAACAGGCCGATTGTCGCATGCCTCTCTCGTTCGTCTTGTAGAGGGAATTCGTATACATAGAAAGCTGCCGAAAAGCAAACTGATTTTATCAGGAGGCGGAGCTTTCAATACAGTAGCCGAAGCCAAAACGATGGCGGATGTTGCGGTTATTTTGGGGGTTGATTCTATGGATCTTATTCTGGAACTTGAATCCAAAGATACCAAAGATCAAGC
>JABMQM010000319.1 GCA_013203195.1 Desulfobacteraceae bacterium
CAGGTATTATACCCTCCCATGGCCAGCCCCCTTGATTCAGAATCGACGGTTTCTGCGATGAGGGCCCCGACGGATGTAAAAGCCAATCCCATACTGATTCCCAACGCCATTGCAAACATTATGAAATACCCTGCAGTTCGGGCCACCCCAAATCCTGCCATAGCAGCGGCAAAACCAATCATACCTATAACTACGAGGAGCCTACGGTCGGTCACCTTATCACTCAGATACCCCAGGGGAATGCGGGAAATTGCGTTGGTCAGCCCTTGGACAAAAAATACAAGTCCGATTTGACTGACATTCAGGCCCTGGTTTTGAGCGTGAAGCGGAATAAACGTAATAAACATTCCAAGCCCAAAGCACCCTCCCAGTGTAACCAGCCAGCAACCCATGAGAGGACGATTTTGAAATAACTTACGGACCGGAGTTGTGGTTTTCGGCTTTTCGGAGCAAGGTTCCAAAACCGATCGAGTACGGGGTAGAAAGAACAGAACGATCCAGAAATTTAAAAAAACCAAAGCTCCTGAAATAAGGAAAACCTGAAGAAATCCCGAGGTCTGAGCCAACAACCCTCCGGCGGCAGGTCCCAAGCTCATGCCGCAGTATATAGCTGTTGTGTACCATCCGTATGAACGTCCCAGATGCGTAACAGGAGAGATATCGGCAACAAACGACATCATGGTCGGGCTGAAGGCAGCTACACCGATACCGATAAAAATATAGGCCCACGTCAGTTGAACAAAAGTGTTGCTGAAGTAGAGCAGAAAAGATGCGCCCGTTAGAATCAGCAATCCCAAAGAAGCCATCAGTTTGCGTCCCCAGCGATCAGAAACAAAACCAAAAGGTAAAGATAAAAACCCCGCCATTAGAAAGAAAGCGGAATTGATAAATCCGATCTGAGCGGTATTGATTCCCAGGGATCTGGCGTAAAGCGGGACAACCGGAAGTCGCATGTTTGTTGCAAAATAGCAGCCGAAAGCGGCTCCGCAGCTGATAAGCATTAACATTCCATAAGAAGGAGCCCGTTTCAGCAAAGATTTTCCTCCGGCTGTTTTTACTTTTGTGCTAAAGTATTTGTTGGTATGTAAACAGGAGAGATATTAAGGCTTGGCTATCCGCACTTGGTGAAACCGCAAAAGTGGCATATCATACAACCTTCTTCAAAACTGACAGTCTGACTGCATTCGGGACAGATTTCTCCAAGGAGGCTGTAACTATATCTACGCGTTTTATCGAGCCCGTCTTTCAGATATCTTTTTTCCAGGACTCTGCCTATCGCATCCGGTATTGACAAAACCAGACCACCTTCTTGAAATACAGGGTGTTCACCACCAATACCTTTCAATTGTTCAATCACTTTTTCGACTTCCACCCCGGTTCTTAAGGCCAGCGATACGAGCCTGCCGATGGCTTCGGTTTTGGCTGTGGTGGATCGTCCTGATTTGCCGATGGTGGCAAAAACCTCAAAGGGCCGTCCTTCATACTCGCTCACAGTGACGTAAAGTTGGCCCATCCCTGTTTTCATTCTGGTGGTAAAACCTTCAAGCGTTGCGGGTCTTTCTTTAACGGCAGCAATCGAAGTATTGACAGATTCATCCTTTTTAGTAAATGAGAGCACCTGGTTTTTCTTGCTGCCATCCCTGTATATAGTAACCCCTTTGCAACCCAACTCATAAGCCATATTATATATCTTCAATGCATCAGCCGTCGTGGTATCCCGAGGTAGATTGACCGTTTTGGAAACCGCATTGTCGGTGTGCTTCTGAAAGGCGGCCTGCATCCGAATGTGCCATTCTGGAGATATATCATGGGCCGTTACAAAAATTTTGCGAATATCCTCGGGTATCTCATCAAAATTTCGAATGCTCCCTTCACGGGCAATTTTATCCATTAACCGGGAACTATAAAAGCCTCTCTCTTTGGCTACGCTTTCAAAGTGCGGATTTATCTCCGTCAGTTTGTCGTTATCCATCACGTTTCTAACAAAACTAAGTGCAAACAGCGGCTCGATACCGCTGGAACAGTCCGCAATGATGCTCAAGGTGCCGGTAGGTGCAATCGTAGTGGTGGTTGCATTTCTATAAGCACACCCGGGCTTATCTTTATAAATGCTTTGGTCATAATTTTCAAAAACCCCTCTCTTTTTAGCCAGGTTTTTTGAGGCTTCGTGGGACTCTTTTTGGATGAAACCCATTATGTTTTCGGCTATCTTAAGAGCTCTTTCCGAGTTATAGGGAATTTTCAACTGATAAAGTAAATCTGCAAACCCCATAACCCCAAGACCTATTTTGCGATTACCTCTCACTGTTTTTTCGATTTCGGGAAGAGGATATTTGGACATGTCGATAGCATTATCCAAAAAGCGGACACTGCTCCAGACAACTTTCCTTAAGCCTTCGAAGTCGACAACAGGTTCTTGGTCATTACAAATCACAAATTTGGACAGATTGATGGATCCCAGGTTACAAGCTTCCATGGGAAGCAAGGGTTGTTCACCGCATGGATTTGTACTTTCGATTGCACCTAGGGCAGGGGTCGGATTGTCCCTGTTTATGCAGTCTAAAAATATAATGCCCGGATCACCGTTTTCCCATGCCTGTTTTACCATAGCTTGATAGACTTCAGCGGCATTCAGTTCTCCTACCTTGGTGTTGTCGCGGGGATCTATCAAGTCAAAGTTGTTTTTGTTTTTAACCGCTTGCATGAACGCATCGGTAACACCCACCGAAATATTGAAATTATTCAACTCATTATGATTCTTTTTGCAATAGATGAAATCCATAATATCCGGGTGGTCGATCCTGAGAATGGACATATTGGCGCCGCGGCGGGTGCCTCCCTGTTTGACCTGTTCGGTGGCCGTGTTAAAAATTTTCATAAACGAAACCGGGCCTGAAGCAACACCGCCGGTTGTTCCAACCCGGCTGTCTTTTGGCCGCAATTTGGAAAAAGAAAATCCGGTGCCACCACCCGATTTATGGATAATGGCGGCATTCTTTAAAGAATCAAAAATTCCATCAAGGCTATCTTCAACCGGAAGGACAAAGCAGGCCGCCAGTTGGCCCAGTTTGCGTCCTGCATTCATCAGCGTGGGTGAATTTGGTAAAAATTTAAGCTCCGTCATAATGTTGTAAAAAACATTTTCCATCTTTTTCACGTCAGCGTCATCTTGGTACTTTTTCTCTGCCTTGGCAACGTGCCGGGCCACCCTTTTGAACATATCCTTTGGAGTCTCAACTACTTTACCTTTGCTGTCCTTCTTAAGATATCTTCTTTCCAACACGTTTCCGGCATTACCGGAAAGAACCAAGCCATTCTTTATAAAGATTGATTTATCCAGTCGAATCGGGGAAGTTTTAGTGAAACCATATTCCCTCAACTTGTTTTTGAGAATTTTATCTACAACGGACATGGTAATGGTCCGGCTTTCCATGCTGGTAATTTTTTCTTTCAGAAATCGGCTGACATCCAGGGCTTGGTCGGCTTCAATGGGGTTTTCTTGGATAAGGATATCCGAAAATAGTTGATCATCCCACTCATAGCTGGCCAAATCGAAATGCCCTTCATCCGTAACCAATATTTTTCCTTTTAAATCCATTGTATTCTCCAGTTTCGAAAGCATGACCGGCGTAAATTAAGATTTTAATTTTTCCATACTATATATAGTATGTCAAGCCAAAATAAGCACAATATCTGTACATTTTTGAAATAAAGCTTGATAGTATTGCTATTAATATATATATATCGTTATTCAGATATATAATGCTTGTTTTTGAAATGTGCCTTCCCATATTTTACCTCATAAGGCCGGTAACTTCAGCCAAGGCAACCCGTTGTCCATAAAACCAGCTTGGCTTGAATAGAAATGAGCAAAAACACGTTTCCGCACTGAAGACCCTCGGGGCAGGGGCAGTCGCAGTGGTGGGCGGCGCTCCTATTAACGTACATTAAAAATGTTTGCAAACTGCATACTGAAAAACAAGGATAAGGCATTAGTCCTTTAAATACGGGTAGTTGGGTTCAGATACATAATCAACAGGAAAGCGAGGAAGCATAAAAATGTTAAGGCCCATGGTGCTTTCAGCATTAACTATGGATCCATTAACAAAAAACCCCATCGTCATTCTAAAGGAGGTTGACGGGGAAAG
>JABMQM010000320.1 GCA_013203195.1 Desulfobacteraceae bacterium
ATGTTTTTAGACTTCACTAATAGAGCATTTTTGAATATCCCCGCTAAAGACGGGATCTTCGACCATCATCTAGCATCAAGCATCCAGCATCGATCTCATAAAAGCGACGGCCTTACGCCTATCTTCATTATTAGCTACACAGATCAATGCAACGTATAGTTAATATTCTTTCTTCGTGCCTTGGTGCCTTAGTGGCATTTGACAAATGACGAATGACAAGTGACAAATGACAATAAGGGAGGAAAATAGAATGTTTCGGGAAAATCTCAACAAAATCGTCCGGGGAAACAATTTAAGCGCAGACGAAATGGCGCAAATGATAACTGAAATTTTTTCCGGCAATGTAACCGACGTCCAGATCGGAGCACTGATGGCAGCCCTGGCCACCAAAGGAGAAACCTTTGAGGAACTGGCCGGTGCGGCGCGTGCCATGCGGCGCAAAGCCGTGCGCATTCAGGCTGCAGCACAGACCATCGTGGATACTTGCGGAACCGGCGGTGATGGAGCCCATACATTCAATATATCCACCACCACAGCCCTGGTGGTGGCGGGTTGCGGTATTACAGTCGCCAAGCATGGCAATCGTTCGGTATCGAGCCGCTGCGGCAGTGCCGATCTGCTCGAAGTTTTGGGTGTAAAACTGGATACCCAGCCGGAAATCGTGGAAGAGGCTGTGCAGGAAATCGGTATCGGCTTTCTGTTTGCACCGCTTTTTCACGGCGCCATGCGACATGCCGCCAAAGCCAGACAAGAGTTGGGGATACGCAGCATTTTCAATATGCTGGGACCGCTGACAAACCCGGCGGCCGCCAATTGCCAGCTTCTGGGCGTATACGCTCCTGAGTTAACGGAAATGTTTGCAAAGGCCCTTCAGCTTCTGGGCGCCAAAAGAGCTTTTGTGGTCCACGGCCATGACGGTCTGGATGAAATTTCTGTCTGCGCTCCCACCCGCATCTCCGAACTTAAAGACGGCCTGATCCGCACCTATGATATTAATCCGGAACAATTTTTCGGAGTCCTTGCGGATTCAAACGATCTAGCCGGCGGAAGCCCGGAAGAAAACGCCGAAATAACGATGGCTATCTTGAAAGGAGAAAAAGGACCCCGGCGTGATGTTGTCCTGCTCAATACGGCCGCAGCCCTTGTGGCGGCAGAAAAAGCAGCCGAATTCCAGGAAGGAATCCGCCTGGCCGCAGAATCGATTGACCAAGGCGCCGCTCTGGCAAAGTTAGAGGCGCTGGTCAGGTTCACCCAGGAAAACGGTTAAATTTTAGTCCTCAAACGGCCCTTTTCCGCAATCTCTGTGTCATTCTTCAAGCGAAGCGGTCATTAGACATCAAGCGCAGCGCTCTTCAAGCGTAGCACTCTTGATTACGTAAGGAATCAAGACCATGGGAAAAGATATCTTAAGTAAAATTGTGGAACATAAAAAGCAGGAGATTGCGGCGGCTAGAAAACGCCTGCCGGAACCGCAAATTCGCGAGCAGGCGCTGATGCCTCGCACAAGCCGTTCATTTTTGAAAAGACTCGAGCATCCCGGTGCAACGGGGGTCAATGTCATTGCCGAAATCAAACGGGCCTCGCCTTCCAAGGGTGTCATCTGCCAAAATCTGGACCCGAAAACATATGCATCCGAATATGAAAAGGGCGGAGCAGCAGCGCTTTCCGTTCTAACGGACCAGTTTTTTTTTCAAGGCAGCCGCCAGGATTTAAAAAGTGCACGTGGAACCACAACCCTTCCGGTACTTCGTAAAGATTTTATGATTTCCGCCTACCAGCTTTACGAATCTTGTGTGATGGGCGCAGATGCTGTTTTGCTGATTGTCCGTATTCTCGAACAGCAGCAACTGAAGGACTACCTTGATATCTGCGATGAACTCAAATTGGACGCTCTGGTTGAAATCCATACGGAAAAGGACCTTGAAACAGCCACCAGGTCCGGCGCCGGACTGATCGGAATCAATAACCGCAACCTGCGTTCTTTTGAAACCGATATTGAGACCGCCATTCGCCTGAAATCGCTGTTTGAGCCCTATCAAATCGCCGTGGCTGCCAGCGGCATACACACGCGGGCGGATATTGAAAAAAATCTAAATGCGGGCATCTGGAATTTTCTCATCGGGGAGAGCCTGGTAAAAGCGCAAAACCCAAAAGATTTCCTCAGATCACTTCAAGGAGAAGATTAAGGCTCTTGCCCAAGAGGGCCAAAAGATGAGATCTGAGATTCGCTCTCTTGTTCTCCAGTCATTAATCTTCTGAAAAACTAAAAATCGCTGACTGTATTTGTTTAATGCTTTTAAGAGATATTGCATTAAGATTCATATAGAATTTAAGTTTACGCGTTTTTTTTTGGAATTCTCTTGCATCTTCTTCTGACCAGGAGAATAATGACTTTCGTCAGAAAATATCCACAATGCTTGGTTCCTTTGTTTTATCAGTATTCATCAAGGCTATGCAAAACATGGGCTCGGAACCTTGATCCACGCTTATAATATTCAGATTGCTGTCAAGTTCGATCTTGATCGGTTTTCCACTGTTAGCGCATTCCGAGTTAACAGTAAAAAACAATTCCTCCTTTTGTAATCTCCCATACACGAAGGGAGTCGCAATAGCATCCGCCGCTCAAGCTGCGAAAAATTGTTCGCCGGTGCCGGCGGTCATCTTGTGACCTGTATCTTCAAAAGCAAGAGGATAGGCCCAGTTGATGCCTTGACTGTCGTATCGATAACAAAATGTTTTCATCGCTTCTAGTTTGTCCACAATTTCTTTTACCCGATTCAACGACATGTTGAGTTTGTCTCCTATAAATTCTGCCGTTATGGGTTCTTTAGCAATCGCCATTTGCTTGACAATAAAGTAATGCGCCTGGCGTTCTTCTTCCGTTAAAAGATCTGCTTTTGTTTTTGCGCCAGACACCCCCCTTTGCATCCCTTTTGCTGAAATCGCCAGAGGCAGTGGGAGCATAAAACGCCAGATCCCCATGTACATTTTACGTTTCATTTCAGCTCTCATTAATTTTCCTGGTTTGTTATTAGTTCACTACCGTTTTATTTTCTTTAAAATAATCAAATCAACATCAAGTTTGGATGCAGAATAAGAGGCTGGAGTACATGGCGCGCAAGATAGATACGTATATTTGAGGCTCCACTATTCACCCAGGTAAGCCTTTTTAACCTTTTCGTTTTGCAGTAGTGCGGACGCTTTGTCGGTTAAAACGATGCGGCCGGTCTCCATAACGTAACCGGTGTCTGAAATGCTCAGGGCCATGTGGGCGTTCTGTTCCACCAAAAAAATAGTCACGCCTTTTTTGTTGATTTCCAGAATCGTCTCAAAGATCCTCTCGACCAGTTTGGGTGCCAGGCCCAGCGACGGCTCGTCTAACAGCAGCAGCTCCGGACGGGACATGAGCCCGCGGCCGATGGCCAGCATCTGCTGCTCACCCCCGCTTAAAGTGCCTCCCAGCTGACGTACCCGGTCCTTTAAAACCGGAAAAAGACCGAAGACCCATTCCATGTCGGATGCAATCTCGGCCTTGTCTCTACGCAAATAAGCCCCCATCTCCAAATTTTCCAGGGTGGACATCCTGGGAAATATCTGCCGGCCCTCCGGTATTTGGGAAATCCCCTGGGCGGCCACCTGCTCGGGCCGCAGATGGTGGATCGGCCGGCCCTTGAATCGAATCTCACCTTCGGCCGCCCGCTGGACGCCGAATATTGTCAACAGGGTTGTCGATTTGCCGGCGCCGTTGGCGCCGATTAAACAGGCGATGTCGCCGGCGCCGATAGCGCAGGAAACGCCTTTTAAGGCATGGATATTACCGTAATAGGTGTGGACATTCTTAAGCTCCAGAATCGGCCCTTTAATCGCCATCTTTTCAATCCTCGGGGGTATGTTGATCTGTTGCGTGCAGCTCCCGTTTACGGCGGGATGCCGGGATCAGTCCCTCCGGCCTTAACACCATCATGACCGCCATAGCCAGGCCGAATGCGAACATCCGGTAGGCCTGCAGTTCTCGAAAAACCTCCGGAACGGCTATCAAAGCAATGCCGGCCAGGATGATGCCCGGAATACTGCCCACTCCGCCTAAAATAACGATGCACAACACAATGCAGGATTCCATGAAGATAAAAAAATTGGGGTTGACATAACTGAGCTTGGCGGCAAAGAACGCCCCGGCCACCGAAGCGAAGGCAGCCCCCATGGCGTAGGCCAACAGTTTCAGCCAGGTTGTGGGCACCCCCGACAACTCGGCCGCCACTTCATCTTCGCGGATAGCGACCCAGGCACGACCGATGCGCGAATTGTCGAGCCGCTGAACACCGATGACAGTCAATATGGCGATGACAAACATTAAGTAGTAAAGCGAGTGCAGAGATTTCAGTGAATAGGTAACCCATCTCAGCCCCTCATCGGTAACCGCGGGATAATAGACTGCCGGCTTGGACATGCCCAGCAATCCGTTGGGGCCTTTGGTCAATTTGTCCCAGTTGTTTAAAACCAGGCGAATAATCTCGCCGAATCCCATGGTCACAATGGCCAGATAGTCGCCGCGCATCCTTAAGGTCGGATAGCCGATGATACAGCCTACGACTGCGCCAAAGACGATTCCGATCGGCAGGCAAAACCAAAACGAAAGCCCGAAGTTGAGATTAAGCAGCGAATAGCTGTAAGCACCGACAGCATAAAAGGCGATGTACCCCAGATCGAGCAGACCGGCGAGCCCGACGACGATATTAAGCCCCAGCCCCAGGACAATATAAATCAGGCAGGTAATGCCCACATCGACCATATAATTGTTGGTCAACTGCGGATAAATCGCAACAGCGACAAGCATAAGGGCGATGTAGAACTTGGTCGGCAGTTTGGTAAATTTGTCAAAAACCTGATTTCGCAGCGGTGCAACACCGTCGGCGGCTCTTTGGTAGATATCACTGCGCCGTATGGTTTTGCTCAGCAGCCAGAAGGCAAAAATGCCGACAAAAACACCCCACACGGTCAGCGCCCGGGCGGCCTTAAAGCTGGTTCCGGGAAAACCGATCATGGGCAGGATAAGGATGCCCAGAAACAGGGAGTAGACAATAAATTTTTTAATGTCGCTGGTTGCCATAATAAAATCGTGTTACGTTTTAAACCCTGGTTTCGCTGACGTGCTCACCTAAAATACCGCTCGGCCGCAAATAAAGCACCAAAATCAGCACCACGAAGGTGGTTACGTCCTTCCACTCGCTGGGTAGAAAGGCCGACCAGAGGACTTCCACCCCGCCGATGATCATACCACCCAGCACAGCGCCGGGGATGGACCCGATACCTCCCAAGATGGCGGCCGCAAAGGCTTTGATCATGTAAATAAACCCCATGTCGAAGCGCAC
>JABMQM010000321.1 GCA_013203195.1 Desulfobacteraceae bacterium
AATTAAATGTTTACCCTGTTAAATGCCCCACCCTATTTAACCGGGGCCCCATCCTATTTAATCGGGGTAGATCCTGTCTAAATAAATGAACATACTTTTTGTTGCAGATGTTTCAATTTCGAGTGTAATCGGCGGTGCCGAGAAGAGAGCAGGGAGTAGGGGATGTTAAGGGCAGTAAATTTGTTAACAGTTATTGGTTATGTGTTGAGACCTTTGAAACAGATTTCACTGAATGCAATAATTTAATAATCATCGGTAAACCCCCAGTTCAGCTGGGGAGGCTCCCGCAGTTGACAGTTCCAGGATTTGTTGAACGCCGGTGACGATGATTATTAAATAATAAAAAAAAACTAAACGAGAACAGAATTATTCAGAGCCTGTAAACTAAATCCATCCTCACAAGATTGAGATGGATTCGTGAATGATTCCTTTAAAAAGGACATTCAATGACCGGCTATAAGTCTTAAATAATGGTTTTTAAGACTGCTTTGAGCGGTTAACAGAACATTCCTCCGGCTTTGCCGGAGGTCATTGAATCCCAACTTGACATACGAATAAATAGAATATATTCTATTCATGCACTGTTAAAATTCCCTTGGGGAGGATAAAAATGCCGTCCACTACAGTTCATATACCAGAAACGTTGTTACATAAAATGAATAAGGTTGTTAAAGAAAAAGGAATCAGCCGGAATCGGTTTATTATTCTTGCCTGCGAACAGGCACTGGAAAATGATGCTGGACAATGGCCTGAAGGTTTTTTCTCTCAGGATTATGGGGATAAGAATCTTCAATTATTGCGGAAAGATGTTAAAGAAATGGAAGATGCTATTTTTTCCAAACGGAAAAATCGGGAATCGGTTGATCTATGATGCATGTATTTGATACTACTGCTTTTTCTGCTGTGATGAGACGCGATGCTGGTATATTGTCACTCTTAAAGAAGAAACAGCCAGGTGATTTTGCAACCGTACCACCTGTCGTTGCTGAGATTGAGTATGGAATAAGGCGGTTGGACAATTCTTCGCGAAAATACCTTAGACTAAATTCTGAAAAAAAACATCTGCTTTCACCTCGGTTTTGGGCTGTGGTTTCTGATCCCGGGGCTGAATATCCTCTTTTTATCCTTTGCTCCGGTAGGAGCCGCCCTCTTTTATGTCGAGCGTGTCGACGACAAAACCTCTAAACCGTGAAGAGACGGTGTCAAGCTTTGACCCCATTTGTTCAATCCCTCTTGACATTACGAAAACAATAAATTACAATTTTTAGAAAATCATTTAATTGTAAAAAAATCTTCATTAAAGGTGATGTATCATGCTGCGACGTATTACCCGTAATAAACAGATTACCATTCCGAAAGAGTTCATGGAGCGCCTCCATCTGAATGAAGGAGATTATATTAATATTGAATGTGAAAAAGATTCCATTCGATTGCGACCCGTAGTGATTGACAAATTTAGCAGTGACGATTACAAAAAACTTGCCTCAAAACTCGATCAGCTAAAAAATGAAGCTGGTATTCGTTATCAGGACTCGAGATCTACCCGAAAGCACCTGAAGCAGATGATGAAATAAAGTGCAATTCGAATTTAAAACCAGCTTTGACCGTTGCTTCAAGAAACTATCACCCCCACGGCAACAAAAGGTTTATCAATCTATCGATGTTCTCATAAAACATCTGGATGGAGAGGCGGCCTTGTCCCCCGGCCTCGGCCTTAAAAACTGGCACGGGGACTACTGGGAAATCCGCGCAGGTATTAAAGACCGCGTTCTCTTTGAGTTTACTGACCAGATTGTTTTTCTCTTTGTTGGCAACCATAACCAAATCAGAAAATTCATGAAGAGAAAATAGAGCGCCGGTTCCCGGGCCATAGTCCACCTAGGGGTTTGACCTGGCAGGTGTCATTACCCGGGCAAGGCTCAGGGACGGACTGGAGCCGGCCTTCAGGAAGTTAAAGCTCAAAGCAACCAGGACGGAAACATAAATAGAGAAAAAGGAGGAAAAAAGATGGCCAGGAAAGGTGTTTTAAACATTTCAGAAGTATTGGCAAAATAAGGAAGGAGAGATATTGGATGCCTGGATAAAGGCGCAGGCAGATGTCACAGCGCTCAAAAAGGGGTTGATCACGGAAAAGCAACTGAGGGAGGAGTCTGCCCGGTTCCTGAGGATTCTGATCAAGGCTGTGGCAGGTGGAAACCTGGAGGATATAACTGCGCCGGAGTATGGTGAGGCCATCAAGTACCTGACCGGCCTCTCTGCATCCAGGGCGGTTCAGGGTTTTTCGCCGTCAGAGACGGCAATCTTTATATTCTCGCTCAAGAACACGGTTTTCAGGTTTTTGCAGGATGAGTTCGAGGACCGGCCGGCGGAGTTGAACAAGGTAGTGATTGGATTCTCCATGCTCATGGACAAATTAGGCCTCATTACCTTTGAGACCTATGTAAATGGAAGAGAGGAGTTCATCAGGGAACAGCAGAGGTCCCTCATGGAACTTTCGACCCCGGTGATTCAGGTCTGGGATGAGATTCTGATTCTTCCGCTCATCGGAACCATTGACAGCGCCAGGGCCAAGCAGATAATGGAAAATCTCCTTGAGAGCATTGTAAATACTAAATCCTCTATTGTAATCATGGACATCACCGGCGTGCCTGCTGTGGACGCCGAGATGGCAAACAGGCTGCTCCAGAGTATGCAGGCAGCAAAGCTTATGGGCGCAGAATGCGTCCTGACCGGCATCAGCCCCCAGATTTCCAAGACCCTTGTACACCTTGGGGTTGACCTGAGCAGCGTTATCACCAGGGCAAGTCTCAGGGACGGGCTGGATCTTGCCTTTAAGAAATTGAAGGTCAAAGTGACGAAGATGGAGGTATAGATAATGGAGAGGGTGCCGATATTGAAGATGGGTGATACCCTCATCCTCACCATTCAGGTGGAGCTTCATGATGAGACGGCCCTCAGGCTTCAGGAGGATATTTTAGAGAAGATATTTGAGACAAAGCCGCAGGGTCTGGTGATAGATGTGAGCGCTGTAGGCGTGGTGGACAGCTTTTTCGGAAGAATGCTCTCTGATACGGCAATCATGGCCAGGACCATGGGTGTGGAGACTGTGCTGGTGGGGATTCAGCCTGAGATAGCCATCATCTTGCAGGAGATGGGGCTGGAACTGAAGGGTGTGCATACCGCGCTCAATTTGGAGAAGGGGATGGCGCTGCTGCAGGGTATGGGTGAGGTGGGCAATGGAGAAGATTAAAGAGGTTGGCATAAATAAGAGCGAAGACGTTATCATGGCTCGTCAGGTTGCCCGGGAGATGGCGAAAGAGCTTGACTTTGGCCTGGCAGACCAGACCCGCATCACCGCTGCTGTTTCAGAGCTCAGCCGCAACATCTATCACTATGCCGGAACAGGCAGGGTGGTTGTTAAGGTACTGTCCGAAAGCGCCAAAAAAGGGATGGAGATTATAGCCGAGGACAAGGGGCCCGGTATCCCTGACATCGAGATGGCCATGCAGGACGGCTACAGCACGGGCAAAGGGCCTCTGGGTCAGGGCCTTCCCGGTTCAAAGCGGCTTATGGACGAGTTCGAGATAAAGAGCGAGGTGGGCGTGGGGACTACAGTGACGATCAGGAAATGGCTGTGAGGTTGTTATGCAATTCGGCATAGTGAATCAGGCGTTAAAAGGTCAGAACCTTTGCGGTGACGCCTGTTTTATCAAGGAGTTTGAGAATAAAGCATTGATTGCCGTGATAGACGGCCTTGGTCACGGGCCTGATGCCGCTGCTGCTTCCAACGCAGCCGTAGAGCACATAAAAATCAATTATCAGAAAAGTCTCACAGAAATCATTAAGGGATGCCATGAGGAGATGAAAATGACCAGAGGTGCAGCCATAGGGATAGCCTTGATTGATCTGGAAAGCTCTACTTTAAGATATGCCGGGGTTGGAAACATAGAGGTGAGGGTGAAGAGCCGAACAACGATCAGGCCGATCTCCATAAACGGCATCCTGGGATATAATTTTCGCAAGGTAAGGGAAGAGGAGTTTCCCTATAGACAGGGGGATATGATCATTCTTCACTCGGACGGCATATCCGCAAAATTTGACTTGGACCTGTATCCGCCGGAATTTCTTGGGCAGCATCCCCAGACGATTGCCGAGAGGATCGCTGCTGAGTTCGGCAGGGAAACCGATGACCTCACCATTGTGGTGGCCAGGCATGGAAAAGAGGTGGCGTGATGGCGGAGCAATCTATCCAGGACAGATACTTTGGGCTGCTTAAGGCCCATGTTGCCGGGCCGGAGGAGGAGCAATTGGCGCTGGCGGCAGAATTGGGCCGCGAGCTGGTGTTTAAGGATACCCCGCCCGAGGAGATCGCCGAGATACACGAAGAGGCGATCCACCGCCTGGCACAGGAGGCACCGGAGATGACACTGCTGGACGCCGCCCACCTCATCTCAGCGCCCCTGATGGAAATGCTCATGGCCTATGGCCTGGCCTTCCGCGAGCAACTCGAAGGCCGCGAGCGAGAGGAAGAGGCTCGACGGAAAAGTGAAGAACGCTTCAGGAAGGTTATCGAAAATATTTTCGAATATGTGCCGGAAGGTCTGTTAACTTTTACAAATAAATTAAACTTATTTAGAATAAACAAGGCCTTTCAGGATGTTGTTCAAAAATATTCAGGTAAGCTAAACTATACAGAGCAAGAACTCACGGAAATAATTATTGAACAGGTAAAAAACAGAATAATCAACGAAGATTATACAGAAATCAGAATTCCTAAAAAACGAGGATAAGGATGAAGAAGCAGAAAATAGGTAAAATAATTTTTTCTAAAGTATTGGAGATGCCTTTAATAAAGTATCTCGCCTATATTGAAAAAACACCAAATAGATTGACAACAAAGCCTTTTTCAGCTCATGAGTCTGTTAAAAAAAATTATTTTATGCTAAGGTAATGCCTAAAGATGGAACTCTGTGTTTTGAGGTTTTAGATAAATGTTTAGATGCTATCTATTCGGTTGAAAATTGTACCCCGTTAAATAGTAAACCCCGTAGGATAGTAAACAACCAAGGGGATAAACATCTAACGGGGTGTACTGAAAATAAAATAATATGTTCATTGAAATGGATCAATACCAGGAATAAATTTTCTTTGCATATTTTAAGAAGTCTTCTTAATTACCAACATAAATATTGGTTTTCCGGCAAGGAGACAGACCTAAAACCTTTGACCTTAAAACAATTTTTATCCTTATA
>JABMQM010000322.1 GCA_013203195.1 Desulfobacteraceae bacterium
AAACGTTAGCTGGTTTGTCGTTGCCTCGGATATTTGTTCTACACCTGTGATCATGATCGTCGGAGTGCCGTCAATTGAACCGTTTACCGCTTGATTAATCTGTTCGATTGTATATTGTTTCATTATTGCTCCTGAATAACGTCCTGAGTTTTGCATTAATATTTGCGGGTATGGAACAATCGCTTAATAACAATCGTAATTCCCAAAAACCCCAATTAGGCGGCTTTACTCTTTTCCTTTGAAGGGCGCATGGCGTGTCGTTTCTGGGCGGAAAGTTCGATTTTCCGCATGCGCAAGGACCGGGGAGTGACCTCCAGCAGTTCGTCTGCACGGATGAAGCTGATGGCCTGCTCCAAAGTGACCGGTTTGATCGGGGAAAGGATCACGTGGTCATCTTTTCCGGAAGCCCTCATGTTTGTCAGTTTTTTTTCTTTGCAGGGATTTGCGTTGATGTCCTGGCTACGGTTGTGCTCGCCCACGATCATTCCCTCGTAGACGGGATCTCCGGGCACGATAACCAGACGGCCCCGTGGTTCCAGTTTGAACAAGGCATAGGGCACGGCGCTTCCGGATCGGTCTGCTACGATGGAGCCGGTAAACCGGCTGGGACATTCCCCTCGAAAGGCCTCGTAACCGTCAAACAGGGAATGCATGATACCGGTTCCCCGCGTATCGGTGAGAAATTCATCCCTGTACCCGATCAACCCCCGGGCAGGTATGCTAAATTCGATCCGCACCCTGCCTTTGCCGTTGTTGACCATACTGGTCATCTTACCTTTACGCATGGACAGTTTTTCGGTGACCACGCCTAAAAAACGTTCTTCGCAGTCGACCAGGAGCCGCTCCATCGGCTCCAGTTTTCTGCCGTTCTCATAGCGGAAGATCACCTCGGGGCGACCCACGCAGAATTCGTAGCCCTCCCTGCGCATGGTCTCGATCAGAATGGCCAGTTGGAACTCGCCCCTTCCCTTGACCAGAAGACTGTCCCGATCTTCGGTTTCTTCTACCTGAACGGCGACATTGAGCAGGGTTTCCTTTTGCAGGCGTTTACGGATCCGGCTCGACTGGACGTATTTCCCCTCCATTCCCCCGAAAGGTGAATTGTTGACGGTAAACTTCATCGATACCGTCGGCTGGTCAACGCTGATTCGCGGCAGCGCATTCGGGGTTTCCCGGTTGCAAATGGTATCACCGATCTTGACCTTGTCGATGCCGGCTACGACCACGATATCCCCTGGCAGCACCTCATCGACATCCTTCAATTGCATGCCCTCGTAGATTTGAAGCTTCGATACCTTGAGGGGCTCGCACCGGCCATTCTTATCGATACATACCAGGTTGTCCTGTGCGCGGGCCGTTCCGTTGAAAATTTTTCCCACAGCCAGCCTGCCCATGTAATCCGAATAGCCGAGATCCGATACGAGCATTTGAAACGGGGCGTCCGGCGCATGGGAAGGTCCCGGAATCTCCTCAAGGATGGTGTCGAAAAGCTGGTGAAGGTCTTCGGCCTCGCCGTTTAAGGTTTTTCGGGCGACGCCTTGCCGGCCGGCAGCATAAAGCATCGGAAGGTCCAGCTGTTCCTCCGGGACGCCCAGATCGATTAAAAGATCGTAGATTTCATCCAACACCTCATCCGGACGGGCATCCGGGCGATCAATTTTATTGATTATCCCTATGATTTTGAGACCTGCGTCAAGGGCCTTTTTGAGGACAAACCGGGTTTGCGGCAGGGGGCCTTCGGATGCATCCACCAGCAGAATCGCCCCGTCGGCCATGGACAATGCCCGTTCCACCTCTCCACCGAAATCGGCATGGCCGGGGGTATCGATGATATTGATCCGCACGCCTTTCCACACCACTGAACAATTTTTGGCTGCGATTGTGATGCCGCGTTCCTTTTCCAGGTCCATGCTGTCCATGAGCCGCTCGTCCAGTTCCTGATCGTGTCGGAACAATCCGCTCTGGCGAAACATGGCATCCACCAGCGTGGTCTTGCCGTGATCCACGTGGGCGATAATGGCGATGTTTCGCAAACTGTCATTTCTTAAAAGTTTCGTCATAACTTACTGTCTCTGATCTCCTGCTTTTTCTCGTATCTGGTTGGAAAGGGCAATATAACCATCCGTTTTCAAATTACAAGGGAAGAGGGGACCCGGCTGCTCGTCGTATGCGAGAAACACATCGATGGGCGGGGTCCTCCAAGGCGGATAAACGTTGGCTGTCGGGCGCGGCTTTCGCTTATCATCCGACAGGCCCAGGTGTTTGAGGACTTGTCCGCAGAGGGTGATGATTCCGCACCAATATCGCAACACTCGTCAGGTGGTCTGAGTGAAAGATGGAATCGTGCATTGCTTAATTCGCTTGTTTGGTGTTGTATTCTCGGCGGTAGCTTTTTAGAGACTATTCACTCACGTATACCGAGCCATGTTTATATAGTATTTCTTGTAATGTGAGATCGCCAGAGACAGTATGAACCGTCAGATCAAGTTGATAATCTATTGATGTTTCGATTTCAGACATATCTTGTTTCTTTAACGCTAATTATACTGACATTTGTGCCCAATTTGCATTAGTCATCATACATTTTTAAATCAGGATACAGTTTTTTCGCACATGCAGGGCAAATGCTGTGGCTAAAATCAGCTTCGGGATGCCGAATAAGATAATGCTCAATCGGATGCCAATCGTCTTGAGCATCCCTGATGCTTTTGCAGTTTGAGCAGATCGGAACCATACCTCGCAGGGTTTGAAGCTCCATTAAATAGTCTGTTAGTCGCTTGTTCTTTTCACCTAACACTTGATTCATATAAATGATTTCAAGATCTGACTGAACGAGATTGCGAAATTTCAAAATGAGTTTTTCAAAATTATCTGAATAGGCGTTTTCCTTGTTATCTAGAACACAAATAGTCCCAAACGGTTTTCCATCCGGTAATAGAATGGGAAAGCCCAAATAGGAAATCATATTTAGCTTGACATCAGGATTCTCTTTCCAATTTATATCCGTCAATGCGTTCGGCACGAGAAGCTTGTCTTGTTTATTAATTACCGTTTCACAATACAGACCGGACCCCCAAAAATTCTCCTTATCTCCTGGATGGTATGGATTACCCTCGCTCTTACTCGAGACAAACACCTCAATGTCAGGACCGCTTAATCGCATAATCAGACCGGCGGGGATTCCAATTATCTCAGCCAAAATATCAACGATTTCTTGCCAGGTTTCCAGAGTAGCTTTTGGAATTTCTATCTGAACTTCATTTTTTAACATTTCCATTGCTCCTATCGCAAAGTTAACCAGCGGCGGGCTTCAAGCCAAGGCTTTCCGGAAAGCTGAAAAAGCTCTTAGGTGTAAAATATTTGAAAAACCGCATTATACTAGCCGTCTGAGTTAAACGCCTTGTTCTGTGGTCCTATTTTGTTTTCTAAAAAACTCAAGGAATTCCGAGGGAGAAAATATTTTTATACCCTCCCTGGATGAAGGAGGGTAATGGACAATATTTCCTGTGATTAAGGCCCGTACTTTTCCAGCAATGGCAACTTCGAGAAATGGCTCATCGTCTGGATCGGGCAAACGGTTCTTAAGTGGCAAACTCGAAACAAATTGTCCATTTAGTTTTATAAAATCAAGCAAGGTGCTGATATGATCTTTATTGAATTTGAATTTTGGACGGTGAAGAACCTCTTGGTATTCTGATAAAATGCGTGCATCTATATATAAAATAAGTTCATCTGCAGATACCGTCCGAACAATTTTACTGCTTGGACCAAAGGGGGTAAGTAGGCCAGAAACAAGAATATTTGTGTCCAATACGACTTTCATTTTTTCCGCTTAGACCTTACGGCTCTAATTTCGGCATCGATTTCATCCATGGATATTTTATCGGTCTCTTTTTGAGATGATTCGTATTGAAGTAATGCAACAGCATTAGTTGCACGAGCATGACGAAATGCGGTTAAAACTTGCTCAAGATTGTTTTCATTTATTGATGAAAGGAGGGCAATCGGTCTGCCGTTACTGGTAACGATCATTTCCTTTTGGCCCGGCAGTTCCTTCCAAACTTGTGCCGATTTTGTTTTTAGATCTCTTACGCTTAAAAATTTCATAATATTACCTCCAATTGAGTCTCAATAGTATGTTATAATGGGATACAATACAAGTATTTATTTTATTCTGACACAGAACGGGCTCTTCAGCCGTAGCGGTAGCTGCCGGCTGCAAGAGCAGGGTTAGACAAATCAATATATTTTGAATATTATAGGAAGAACGCTAAGTTCATGAAGTTCTTCGATGATTTCAATTTGGAATCTTCAATTTTTTGGAGGGATGATGGGGGGTGATAAAACTGAAGCACCAAAATTGTGAAAAGTCACCGGGGAGGTGCTTTACAACTGTTTTACAACTCGGGATAATTGGTCATTATAAAAAGATGTTTTGATAACGATATGGCGCGCGAAAATAAATGTTGGGGGCTTTGCATTGTGGGCTTTAACAACTTTTGGCTTTCGACCTCTATTTCATAACTGTTGATCGCCATTGCCACGGCTTGCTTGACTCTCTTACTATCCAACGGCTTTTTTACAAACTGACAGACATATCCACATCTAATAGCATTTATTGCTGCTTCAGATTCCACAAAAGTTGTCATAATAATCCCCATAGTATTGGGCGACCGCTCCTTTACTCTTTTTAGAAATTCTATTCCGCTCATTTCGGGCAGGAACTGATCCGCTATTCAGCATTCTGGAGATTTAGAAGCAATCATCGCCTCTTTAACCGTTTTTGGCAGGTTAACAACTACGAAAAAATCATTTGGAAATAGGTAATCCTCACCCGATTCGTCAATTACACGAATCTGGTTATAGCTGACCGCTTTCGCATCTTCAATCACCTCATACACTTTCCAGCGCTCTAAAGATGCCTCATAACCCAGGTTGTTAACGCATATAGCAAAACTTTTGTTTCCCATAACTCTCCATCCCAATTAATCAAGGATATGTTTTATTTTAAATTCTTTTTTGCCAATTCCGTGGGCTTCGTACCAGTGGACTTCTGCCTCACAAACAGTACCATCTTTTAACCGAATCTGGGCAATCCCTTTAAGTTTCCTCCATCGCCCATCTCCATAAATCTTTACCAGCCGTTCAACTTCATGAATCGATTTTCCAACGGCAATTGTATCTATGTCTGTAATCCGTCCAACTATTTCAAACGTCACTAATAGCTTTCCCTTGAAAAATCAAAAAGATCAGATTGTCCGTGTGAGATAGCAACTCTTATTAATATATAGCATTAAAAACTCAAAGAAACAAGGTGGCTGTAAAATGAAATATTCTGGCGTCGATGTATATGAATGTGCGCATATGAAAGGCTATAAAATAGCAGGGCCGCCGAAGCGACCCCGCGCCTTTGGTCGAAACCGAAGGGGTAGTTTACGATAGAGCAAAAACTTGGAGTTCCAAAGCTTGCGATTGGATAATAAATAAATGTAAAAATAGTTGTCAAGAATGTTGTAACAATTTGTTGAATTTTATATCGACATATTTCCCAGAAACTTAGTATTTTAGCCACTATTTATATCGGATGATGATTTACTTTGAGCTTGTGGGGAAGGCGGGTGTCTGAACAAAAGGGGCTAACCGGTTCTCTGGCTAACCCCTTGAATTTGTCTGGTGCCGGAGGTCGGAATCGAACCGACACGGGGTTGCCCCCGCGGGATTTTGAGTCCCGTGCGTCTACCACTTTCACCACTCCGGCATTTGTAGTATTATGTAGAGGTTTCGAGAATTTATATTTTTTTGCCCAGTCCCCTTGACAGGTAAAATAAGGTAAAAAAGGGTAATTTGTAGAGCTTTTCCTCTACAAATGCTCTACAATCTTGAAAATCAACATAAAATATTTTGCGTTTGAAGACAAGACAATTTCACGCTCATATTGAAATTGTTTTCGAAAAAACTTAAAGAAATGTAAATACTATGAATTCTATCCAACCAAGAGACATAAAAGACCTACGGACAGACTGCTTTCAGCAGGTTTATAGCCACAATTTCACATAGCAACATTAAGGTCATAAACTTGTCATAGAAAAAAACATATCTTACTATGCTTAATTCAAAACACATATCTTAAATCGCTTATTAGGAGGTCTGGATAGTAGATATAGATATACATTGACATACAATCAGTAAAAGTTTATCAATAACCAGAATCACCAGAACATTGACACATTGTCTAAACTATTATTATATTACTATACCAGATGGTAAATATGACAAAGAAAAAAGAACCAGAACCATGTTCCTTTAAGCGCACAGGTAAACCACGAACAAAAGCACAACTAAAAGAAATGGAGGAAAAGGTTAAAGCATTATCACAAAATAAAAACGATAAAAAACAATCATCAGACGAGGACAAACTCATGACAAAGAAGAATGATAAAAAAACAGAGAAAGTAGAAACAGCGACAAGGAAGAAACTGACACCAGAAGATATAGCCAGGATGATAGCAGAGTGGGATGACAAGACCAC
>JABMQM010000323.1 GCA_013203195.1 Desulfobacteraceae bacterium
ACCGCCTACGGGCCCGCGGCCGCCAGCTGGGTGATCAGCGAGATCCCCAGAAGGGCTCGCAGGGCATTGAACGGCTCGTGCGGGAGATGGCCTACGAACACTGGCACCGCATGCTGTTTGCCCGCTTTCTGGCCGAGAACAACCTGCTAATGTATCCAGACCCAGATGATCCAGTCGCTGTAACCCTTGAAGAGTGCGAGGACTTAGCTGCGGATGAAGGGGCGTCCAATGGCTGGGAATTGGCATCACGATTCGCAGCTCGCATGTTGCCACAGATTTTCAGGCCGGATTCACCGGTCTTTCAACTTGTACTGCCTCCGGAGCATCAACAGAAGCTTGAAGGCTTGGTAGCCGAATTACCGCAGGCGGTTTTTACCGCCTCTGACTCACTCGGGTGGGTATACCAATTCTGGCAAGCCAAGAAAAAGGATGAAATCAACGCTTCTGAGGTCAAGATCGGTGCCCGGGAACTGCCCGCCGTCACCCAGCTCTTCACCGAACCTTATATGGTCAGCTTTTTGCTCGACAACTCCCTGGGAGCTTGGTGGGCCGCACGCCGCTTGAGCGAGTCGGACCTGCAAACTGCTGGTAGTGAAGAAGAATTGCGTCCTAAAACAGCGATTCCTGGTGTGCTGCTGGAATATCTGCGCTTTGTGCAGCAGGAGGACGGCACTTGGACGCCCGCCGCTGGCACTTTTGAGGGTTGGCCGGAGCATTTAAGTGAACTCAAAACCCTTGATCCCTGTTGTGGTTCAGGTCATTTTCTGGTGGCCGCCTTTCTGATGTTGGTGCCCATGCGCATGGAGCTGGAAGGCCTGAGCCCTCGCGAAGCGGTGGATCGGGTGCTGTCCGAAAATATCCACGGCTTAGAGTTGGACCAGCGCTGTGTGGAGTTGGCCGCGTTTGCTTTGGCTGTTGACGCCTGGCGCTATCCAGGTGCCGGGGGGTATCGACCGTTGCCCAAACTGAACATAGCCTGCACAGGCCTTTCGGTGGGCGGCAGTCGGACCGAATGGGAGAGACTGGCTAACGGAAACTCCAAACTGCGGGTTGCCCTGTTCGGGCTTTATGAAGAATTCAAGGACGCGCCGGTTCTGGGCAGCCTCATCGATCCGACCCGCGGCCGAGTTGCCAAGCTGATCGGCTGGGACAACCTGGCCGGGGCCTTGGCCAAAGCCTTGGGAATAGAGCGAACCGACGAGCAGCGAGAGGCGGGCGTCGCAGCCCACGGGCTGGCCGAGGCCGCTCGTTTGCTGGCGGGCAAATACCATTGGGTGATCACCAATGTGCCCTATCTGGCGCGGGGTAAACAGGACGAACGGCTGCGTGATTTTTGCGAGAAAAATTATCCAGCGGCTAAAAACGATCTTGCCACAGTGTTTCTCGACCGTTGTCTGGAGCTGTGCGTGGAAGGTGGCACCTCATGTATTGTCCTGCCACAGAACTGGCTGTTTTTGACCAGCTACAGGAAATTCCGTGAAAAGCTGCTGAAGAATGACACTTGGAATCTGATTGCCAGGTTAGGGCCAAAGGGCTTTAGTACACCTATGTGGGACTTTAATGTTCAACTTCTTACGCTTAGCCGGGGCAATGCTGCCGGCGACAGTGGCGGGCAGCTTGGCGAAGCCGAGCCAGCCGTAATCCTTCGCGGTTTGGATGTCTCAACACATCGCATCGCTGCCGAAAAAGCCGTCGGGCTGCTCACTACTGAAATCAAGAGTGTGGAGCAGGCGAAGCAGTTGGAGAATCCGGATACTGTTGTAAGTTTAGAAGTAAGGAAGCTCGGAAGCCGTCTTGGTAAGTACGCAAGAAGTTTAGCTGGCCTTGATAATGGAGACACTCTTCAGTTTAGGTTCGTATTTTGGGAAACGCTTTCACGCCAAAATGGTTGGGTTTATCAAGTAAATGCGACAAGAAAAACGTTTCTCTTTGATGGAAGAGAACATATTCTCCGTTGGGAAAATGGAAAAGGAAATCTGGTTAATTGTCCAGGTGCACGGTTAAGCAATATCGAATTATGGGGTAGCAATGGCGTTTATGTATCTCGAATGAACAATCTGCCTTCCACACTTTGTTTAGGGACTGCGTGGGATAGAAACGGTACGATGATCGTCCCTCGTGAGGATAAATTCCTTGATGCAATTTGGGCATATTGTTCATCTGAAGGTTTCTCAAGTGAAGTGAGGAAACTTAACCAGAAGCTAAGCGTTTCTGAGGCAACATTTGAAAATATCCCCTTCGACCTCGACCACTGGACCAAGGTCGCCGAGAAGAAATACCCCAACGGCCTGCCTAAGCCTTATTCCGACGACCCGACCCAGTGGATCTTCCACGGCCATCCATGCGGTTCGGTGGTGTGGAATGATGAGAAGAAATGGACGGCCATAGGTCCGTTGCGAACTGACTCCACTGTTTTACAGGTCGCCGTCGCCTGCCTGCTCGGCTACCGCTGGCCTGCAGAAAGTATAAGCGGCATCCTGCCGCTTGAATCTGATGAAAAGCGCCAGGATGGCGCTTCTACAAAGGAACTGGCCGACGAGCAGCGTGAATGGGTGAAAAAATCGCAGGAGTTGCTGCCGTTTGCTGACGAAGACGGCATCGTTTGCATCCCGCCGGTGCGTGGTGAAATGAAGGCCGAAGATCGGCTGGAAAACCTATTAGCTGTGGCTTACGGCGGTGAATGGTCATCCAACAAGAAAGCTGAACTGCTTGCTCAGGCAGACCACGCGGGCAAAACCTTGGATACCTGGCTGCGGGATAAGTTTTTCACCCAGCACTGCAAACTTTTTCACCACCGGCCTTTTATTTGGCACCTCTGGGACGGCTTGCACGATGGCTTTGCGGCCCTGGTCAATTACCATAAGCTTGACGCAAAGCTACTTGAAACTTTGATCTACAACTATCTGGGCGACTGGATCACCCGCCAGAAACAGGACATTGGCAATGGTGTGGATGGCGCTCAAGAAAAACTCGACGCCGCTGAAGTGTTGAAGAAAAAGCTTGAGCTGATCCTCGAAGGCGAAGGGTATCCCGACAAAGAGAATCCTGAAAAAAGTTATGGCTATGACATCTTCGTTCGCTGGAAACCTATTGAAAAACAACCCATCGGCTGGAATCCGGATTTGAATGACGGCGTCAGGCTCAATATCCGCCCCTTTATGACCATCGCCGATGTCAAAAAGAGAGGCGCAGGAGTTTTAAGGGATAAACCCAATATCAAATGGACCAAAGACCGGGGCAAAGATGTCCCTTCGGCCCCCTGGTATCACTTGGGACCAATATATGGCGGCAATGAAGGGGATCGTATCAATGATCATCACCTGACTCTTGAGGAGAAACAAAAAGCAAGAGGACAAATAAAATAACAAATATATTGCACAATAATATTTAGTCCAATGTTGCTGCGCGTAATCCATGT
The DNA here is from genome assembly GCA_013203195.1 of Desulfobacteraceae bacterium. Lineage (GTDB taxonomy): Bacteria > Desulfobacterota > Desulfobacteria > Desulfobacterales > UBA11574 > Desulfatibia_A. The sequence continues at coordinate 3,419 of JABMQM010000323.1, forward strand.
GACGCGATGCCTAAAAATTGCAAAAGACAATAGGTAAAAGCATGAACAGAGCCGAACTAATTGAAATAATCGGCAACGGTGAAAATTCCGGTGTGGAATTCAAGCTGGATGACATCCGCCCCGAACAGCTTGCCAAAGAGATTGTTGCCCTTGCGAACCTCAAAGGCGGTTATATTCTCCTGGGGGTAGCTGACGACAAAACCATTACCGGCATTACCAGAAGCAACTTGAGCGAGTGGGTGGCCGATACGGTTTTCGGCAGATATATACATCCTGTGATCCTGCCCTATTACGAAGAAGTGGTGATGGATTCCGGTTACGTGGATGCCCGCGGCATGGGGGTGCGCACAAAGGTCATTCCGGCTTTGAAAGCGGGTGGCGCCCAATCACATTTTGACGCTACCGAAGATTATTTGAAGGTGCTTGTCGGTAAAGCGTCGGTAAAGACCGCTGAAAGCATCACAAAAGTGTCGGTAAAGCGTGTCGAAAGTGTCGGTAAAGCGGCGGATAAGGCCACAAACCATGTCGGTAAAACGTCGGGAAAGATTCTGGCTGCAATTCGCGATAAGGCCGAGATCACCATCCCGGAGTTGGCAACCATTGTCGGTGTAACTCAGCGGTCGGTGGAACGGCACCTTCAGAAGCTCCAGCGAGAGGGGCTTCTGAAACGGGTTGGTGGCAGAAAACTGGGATATTGGGAGGTTGTGGAGTGATGAAAGTTAAGACGTTGGTGTGCACAATCCATGTTTTATGATATGCCCAATGTCAAATGGCCCAAAGATGAAGGAGGAACATAATGCTTAAAAGACTCTACGCTAACAATTATCGTTGCCTGGTCAATTTTGAGATAAATTTCGATGAACAGACCTTGCTGCTGGGACCGAACGGTGGCGGAAAGTCCACCCTATTTGATTTGCTATACAAGATTCGTCAGCTGATAGTGGACAATGCTAAGGTCGGCGAAGTATTTCCTCCGGAGGATCTTACCGCCTGGGTCAATAAAAGCGAACAGTCCTTTGAGCTTGATGTGCAGGGTGAGGATGGACTCTTTTCCTACAAACTTGTCATATCCCACAATCCCGACATTAAGAAACAGAGAGTCGAGTTCGAACATTTATTGTTAGACGGCAAGCCGCTGTTCGAGTTCAAGCAAGGAGAGGTTAAGCTTTACCACGACGATCACAAGCCCGGGCCGGAGTATTCCTTTGACTGGTCTGTTTCGGCCCTGGCCACTATCGTCTCAAGGCCGGACAATAAAAAATTGACACGGTTTAAGGAATGGATTCAGATGATGTTTATCGTCAGCCTTCAGCCAAAGTCCATGACTTCGGAAACAGCGGAAGAATGTAGTTGGCTAAACCGGGACGGCACCAATTTCGCGTCATGGTATCGCTACATATCCCAGGAGCACCAGGACAAAATTTTTAAATTGACAAAGCAATTGCGAGATACCATCCCCGGTTTCCACGCCTTCAAGCTTGAACAGGCCGGAAAGCATAGAATTCTAAAAGTCGGATTTAGCAGTGGAAATGAAAACACCGCGCAAATCTATTTTGACTTTGAACAGCTCTCTGACGGTCAGCGCGTCATGATTGTCCTTTACTCGCTCCTGCTCGGTTTGCAGGACATGGGGCATACCGTCTTCATTGATGAACCGGAAAACTACGTCGCTTTACCCGAAATTCAACCCTGGCTCATGGAACTTAACGATGCCTGTGGGGACGGCTTCCCCCAGGCCGTACTCATCAGTCATCACCCCGAGTTGATCGATTACCTTGGCCCCGAAAGCGGTAAGTGGCTCGAAAGGGATCCCCTCGGCCCAACCCGCATCAAAAAGCTGCCGGAAAAGATTGAAAAAGGGTTGAAGCTCTCAGAGCAGATTGCAAGGGGGTGGACGGAATGAGCAAACGGCGCGTGAAGATTGTACTTCTCTGCGAGGATTCCCAACACGAAGCTTTCATTCGGAGATTTCTTAAACGAATGGGTTGGAATACGAGAGAGATCCGGGTGGAAAAAAGTCCATCAGCCCTCGGTTCTGCGGAACAGTGGGTGAGGGAAAAATTTCCACATGAACTCATGGCATATCGGCAACGGCGACAACGGGCGGCCTCTGCCTTAATCGCAATGATCGATGCGGATAATAGAGACGTGCAAGATCGGATCAATGAATTCGGAGAGGCATGTAATTCAATGGCAATCGCATTTCGAACCGATGGTGAAGCCGTTGCGATTGCGGTTCCTAAACGCAATATAGAAACGTGGATCCATTTTCTGAGCGGCGAATCTGTGAATGAAGAGGACGTTTATACCAAATTAAATAGAGAGCGAGGATGCAAACCGGCGGTGGACTATTTAGTGGAACTGTGCAGAACAACCAGACTTACAGCGGATGCTCCCCATGCATTAGCACTGGCCTGTGATGAATATACCAACAGAATAATACCAATCAAATAAATTGAACTTCAACAATATAATAAATACATCGATCGAAGACTTCAGCCTCAATACATCCGCGGGAAACATGACCGGTAAAGGAATTAAGGCCATGGGCCGTATGAATAGAATCGGTTGCATACGTGTCGCATATCGGGAGGTGACGGGTTGATTCGAATTATTGACAGGCTTACCAAAGCCATCCGCTTTGCGGCCGTATACAATCCCGAAGTCCAGGTGGCTCCCGCCTGCATTCTCTGGTCTGACCGAGACTGTCAATGGGAAGCCATTATCCCCCGGATGCAAATTGAGTTGCCGGAACTGTTTGTCCTTGGCGAATACGATATTGAAAAACGCACTGGCCCCGCTATTTGGCTACGCTGTGTTTTGGCGGGAAAAATTTCCATTGAGAGTGAAACTCCGGTGGAAAATGAAGTGAAGGAAAAGCAGGTTCGCTATCGCGTAGCCGAAAACATTCCCATTTTTTATCTCCCTGGTGTCAGCCGACAGGATCTCAGGGCGGTTGAAAGCTGTCCTGACCTACTAAAACCTCTGGCCGAGCTGCAATACCGGGGCGTGATTTGGTCTCAAATCAACGGTAAAGACTGGACCATACTGTCCTTTCTAAAATCCGACCAGGGCGGATTGGGCCTTGATGTCGCTCAGGACAACGACGCAAAGAATGCCATGCAATTGGCGCTTTACCGCCTCTTGGACGAAGATATCAGCCTCTTGAAAGGCAAGCGTCTGGATAAAGACTATTTCAACACCCTGTTAACCGGGGGGGACCCGGTGCGGGATCTTCTGCAATGGCTGGATCAGGGCGATGCCTTCCGTGCAGGGAGGGGGGTAAACGAATGGGGCGCCTTTGTGGAGGTTTGCAAATCGCAGCTCGCATTTAATCCACAAGATGACGGCCCCCTATCCGGTGCTGAAAAGCTGGCCATCCATGATGGGCCTTGGCAAGCGATCTGGGAACGCTATTGTGAAGCCCCCAACCGCTACCCCAACATTCCGGCCCATATTCGCAAATGCACCATGCCGCTGGAACTGTTTGCAAATGCAGACACACACGGTGGATGGCCTCAGTGGAACGAAAGCAAAGAAAAAGACCTTCGGAAAGCCTTTTTCGCGCTTAGGGATATGCCCAATCATGAGGCTCGAAATCGAATCACAGATCTCGACAAATCCCATCGTGAAAGACGAAAGTTGGTGTGGGTTGAGCTGGGCGAATCGCCACTGGCGCTGGCTTTACGACCTCTGGCGATTCTTTCTGAAATAACGGCAAACCCGCTGGCGGCAGGTTCGGCCAAAGATCTGGCAACCGGCTATTCCAGCATGGGCTGGAAGGCGGATGCCGCTGTTTTGCAAGCGCTTTCATTTGTGGAAAAGGAAGATGACTTCCAAGCCGTGAAAACGGCAATCCGTTCCATTTACATGCCGTGGGTTGAAGATTCCGCGCGCTATTTTCAAAAAGAAGTCGATCAATCGGGATACCCTGGCGCATTAGTTTCAGGCCAGAAAACAAAATCTGCTGCAAATGGCGAATGCATCTTGTTTGTAGACGGCTTGCGGTATGACCTGGCTCAGCAGCTGTCAGAACTTCTGACTAAGCGAGGTTATAAGGTTACTGGAGAAGCCTCTTGGGCTGCCTTACCCAGTGTGACGGCCACCGGGAAACCGGCTGTTTCCCCGGTTCGGGAATTCATTGAGGGGAGAGAGGCAAATTCAGATTTTGAGCCCTCGGTGAAGAAAACCGGCCAGTCACTCAAAGGCGGATATCATCTTAAAAAGCTGTTAAATGCGAATGGCTGGATTGTATTGGAAAAATTGGAATCCGGAGATGGAAACGGGCACGCATGGTGCGAATTCGGGAACATCGATCACGAGGGGCATGAGCGGGGGTGGAGGCTTTCCAGGTTCATCACTGGATTGTTGTCTGAAGTCACAGACCGTGTGGCGCAGCTATTGGCGGCGGGATGGAAAACGGTTCGAATCGTAACCGATCATGGCTGGCTATTGCTGCCAGGTGGACTCCCGAAAATTGACCTGCCTGCCGCCTTGGTTGAAAACAAATGGGGGCGATGCGCCGTTATCAAGCCTGGAGCTGTTACCGAGGAACGACTATTCCCCTGGTACTGGAACCCAAACCAAAGCATCGTGCTGGCCAATGGCATCAGTTGTTTCAAAGCGGGTGAGGAATATGCCCACGGGGGACTAAGCCTCCAGGAATGCCTGACGTTAGAGCTAATGGTGACATCCGGGACTCCGACCAAACAGGAAACCTCAGCGGAAATCACCGATGTTGTCTGGAAGGGGCTTAGATGCAAAATCGCCGTGGATGGGGATTTCGCCGCTCTATTCTTTGATATCCGGATGAAAGCCGGCAATCCGGATGATAGCGTAGTTATGAGTGTCAAACCCATAAACGAAAATGGAATGGGATCGGTTGTCGTTGAAAATGAAGAATTTGAAGGCAACGAAGCCTCGATTGTTCTCCTTGATAAGGATGGGAGGTTGATCGCTCAGGAAAAGACGATTATCGGCGGAGGTACAGATTAATGGAAATGGACCATCTGGACAAACTGGCCGCCGCGACACTTGACGGGTATTTAGTTCGTAAAGATCTTGTCCGTACATTCGCCAGACAGTTTCCGGTGCCCACATATGTGGTGGAATTTTTGCTTGGCCGTTACTGTGCCAGTACGGACCAAGAGGAGATCGAAGAAGGCCTTGAAATTGTAGAGCGACAGCTAAAGTCACGTACAGTTAAGGCCGGCGAAGAAGAGCTTTTTAAGGCTCGATCCAGGGAAAAGGGTAATGTAAAAATTATCGATTTGATTAGCGCAAGGCTGGACGCAAAAACAGATTCTTATCTTGCGACACTGCCGAGCCTTAGATTGAAGGATGTTCGAATCAGCGGAAAGCTTGCCAATGAGCATGAGCGCATGTTGACCGGCGGATTCTACGCAGAAATAAATTTAGGCTACGACGCTGCAATCGCCCAGGAAAAGAACGGACGGCCGTTTGGTGTGGATAGCCTTAGAGAGATACAGCTGTCCAAGCGTGATGTACTGGATGACTTGGCTAAAGCCAGGAAGCAGTTTTCAACCGAAGAATGGAAAACATTTCTTTTGCGAAGTATTGGTATAGAACCTGAGGATCTTAGCGAACGGACCAAAGATGCATTTTTTCTGAGAATGGTGCCGTTTGTTGAGCGTAATTACAACATGGTCGAACTAGGGCCGCGTGGAACTGGAAAAAGCCATCTGTTTCAGCAAATATCCCCTTATGCCCACCTGATCTCAGGTGGCAAGGCAACCGTGGCACAAATGTTCGTGCATATGGGGACCGGCCAGAAGGGGCTGGTGTGTATGTACGATGTTGTCTGTTTTGATGAGGTGTCGGGCGTCTCATTTGACAAGAAAGATGGTGTCAACATCATGAAGGGCTACATGGAATCAGGTGAATTCAGCCGTGGAAAGGAAAATATTCGCGCTGACGGAAGCCTCGTGTTGGTGGGCAATTTTGATGTAGATGTTGAGCACCAGCAACGGATAGGTCACCTTTTTGGACCGCTGCCCCAAGAGATGCGTAATGATACGGCTTTCATGGATCGCATCCACGCTTATTTGCCGGGGTGGGATGTGCCCAAGATCGATAAAAGCCTGTTGACGGACCATTTCGGGATGGTCAGTGACTTTTTCTCTGAGTGTATGACCCATTTGCGCAATCAAAGCCGGGTATCAGTACTTCAAAATCGAGTCTATTTTGGTGGGGCATTGAGCGGTCGAGATACCAATGCCGCAAATAAGACGATTAGCGGTCTTTTGAAATTGCTTTACCCTGGCGGAGAAGAGGAGATACCAGACGAAGATCTCGAATGGGCCATTCGAATAGCATTGGAAACTCGCAGGCGGGTCAAGGAGCAACAAAAACGTATCGGTGCCGCTGAGTTCCGAAATACACATTTTAGTTATGTTTTAGGAGATGAGGGTGTTGAGAAGTTTGTATCAACACCGGAACTATATAGCGAAAATAGTATCGGCAGTGACCCGTTAGAACCCGGCCAGGTTTGGACAATCAGCCCCGGCGGTATGGATGAACACCCCGGGTTATTCCGAATAGAAGTCAATGAGGGACCTGGGTCAAGCGTGAAAATTCTAAACAAACCAATTCCGCCTGCTTTTAAAGAAAGTATGAGTTTCGCAGAACAAAACCTCTACGCCAGGTCAACATCCCTTGTGGGAGATAAAGACCCGCGGCAGCATGAATTTACCGTACAGCTACGCGCTTTTGATGCCGCGAAATCGGGGGCAAAATTGGGAGTTGCCGCTCTTATAGCTTTATGCACAGCTTTGCTCAAGAGAAGTATACGTGGTGGACTTATTATTATAGGCGAGATTAATCTTGGCGGTTCAATCGGGGAGATCCACAATTCAGTAACTATCGCTGAGATAGCCGTTGAAAAAGGAGCGACCGCCCTGCTGATGCCTATTATCTGTCGTCGCCAGCTCTTTGATCTATCAGATGAGATGGCAACTAAAATTGATGTCCAATTTTATTCAGATGCAAAGGATGCTTTGTTAAAATCTATAGCCGCTCAATAGGCTTTAATATTATTCGGAGAGAAAGCTTGCCAATACTTCAAGAAATACTGCAATGGTCACAATCGCTTCCCGGTTGGCAAAGCGATGCTATTGCGCGATTGCTTGCAAACCAGACTTTGACGCCTGATGACTTAGACGATCTGTTTGCGTTGCTTAAAGCCGAACATGGCATTCCCGATCCCACGGGTCGCAAACCGAACCCTCTAACTGCCGATCAGATTCCTGCGCCAGTGAAAGTCTCGAAGCATGTCGAGTTGCGAGCGATGAAGAACCTGCAGCACGTGAATGCAATCGCTGAGAAACAACATTTGCCATTTAGCCCTATCGGGATGACGGTCATTTACGGAGACAACGGTTCAGGCAAGTCAGGATATTCGCGTGTGCTCAAGCGCGCTTGTCGTGCTCGGGATCAAGCGGAAGCAATTCACCCGAACGCCAATCTTCCGGCTGGCAAGACCGGCGTTGCGAAAGCAGTTTTCGATGTCGTCATCAATGGTGTAGAGCAGGAAGTGACTTGGACCAACGGCAAAACTGCGCCTCCCGAGCTGTCCTCGCTTGCAATCTTCGACTCGCGCTGTGCCCGCGCCTATCTCGATAGTGAAGACGATTTCTCATACGTTCCTTATGGGCTTGATGTTTTCGAAGGGCTTGCGAAAGCCTGTCGGCATTTGAAAACCCGGATTGAGACCGAGCATGCGCAGTCAGCAGCCGATCTCTCTGCATTTGCACCACTGCAAGGTGACACGGCGGTCGGCAAACTGATTTCCTCTCTTTCCGCCAAGACGACGACGGCCCAGATTGACGCGCTGGGAACGCTGTCGCCTGAAGAATTGGCTAAACACGCCGAGCTGGACAATAGCCTGAAGGACAGAGAAGGGGGTCGGGCCACAGAAACATCTTGATATAATATAT
>JABMQM010000324.1 GCA_013203195.1 Desulfobacteraceae bacterium
GCTTGCCACGACATGAAACCATAATCTATCCATTTCTCTGTTTTGAATGAGTTGAAATTATGGATAGATTATCATGTTTTACCCCCTCTGTCAAGTATCAATTCATATGCGACGCACTATAGGTTGTTTGCAAAATGTTTAAGTCAAGGAAAATAGAAAAACTTGATACCAAAGAAAAGTTGAAAATCTTTGGGCCGGGGATTGTGGTCACAATTATCGCGTTTGTGGTGGCATACCAGTTTGTCGCTCCCACGCCTCCCCGGCGCATTTCAATGGGCACCGGTTCTTTGGAAGGCGCTTACTTTGCCTATGGTAAAAAATATAGTGAAATATTGGCCCGAGAAGACATTGCGCTAAAAGTAAAAAGCCCCGCCGGCTCAGCAGAGAATCTTAAGCTTCTTACAGCGGAGTCAGACGGTGTGGATATCGCTTTCGTGCAGGGCGGCATGGGCGCTTTGGCCCAAACCGAAAATCTCGTATCACTGGGTAGTCTCTACTTTGAACCGTTGTGGATTTTTCATCGAAAGGACCTCACATTAAATCAGCTCGCTGATCTGAAGGGGCTGCGCCTGGCCGTGGGTGTGGAAGGCAGCGGCACTAGAATTTTAGCGCTGCAACTTCTGGGACTGAACGGAATCACTGCCAAAAACACCCAGCTGCTTTCATACGGTTCTCAACGAGCGGCCGATAGGCTTTTGAACGGTGAGGTCGATATCGCCATTTTTGTTGCGTCTCACCGTGCATCGTATGTTGACCGACTTTTAAAATCAAAATCAATAAAACTGATAGGGCTCGAGCGGGCTGAAGCGTATGCCTTTCGTTATCATTCCTTATATGTGCTGAAACTACCTGAAGGTGTGATCGATTTAGGGGCCAATATCCCTTCTCGTGATCTCACTCTGGTAGCTCCGACAACCCAACTGGTGGCACGAGCGGATCTGCATCCTGCCTTGATCAACTTGATCCTCCAAGCGGCCAAAGAAATCCATCACGCAGGTGGCGGATTCGAACAAGAAGGTCAATTCCCCACACCCAAACACATCGATTTCGACTTAAGTAAAGAAGCCCAGCGGTTTTATAAATCCGGGCCTCCTTTTTTGCAGCGCTACCTGCCTTTCTGGATAGCCAATTTTCTGACCCGCATGGCGGTTATGCTGCTGCCCCTGTTTGCTCTTCTATATCCTCTTTTCAAGCTCATGCCGCAAATATACAAGTGGCGAATGCGATCTAAAATCTACCGGTGGTATGCGGAGCTTGAGGCCGTCGATCCTGAGATACAGAAGGATCATGTCGCCGGACATTTGGAGGAATATATTGCCGAGCTCGACAAGCTGGAAGCAAAAGTGTCGCGGATCTCTGTACCACGGGCCTATGCCGAAGGACTTTACGACCTGCGGATGCACATCGACCTATTGCGAAACAAGCTTTATAAAGCCCGCGAAAAAGAAAATAATTGCTGAAAGGAACCCAACGCCACGGCCCCGTGCATAACCGGGAGGCCGCCGACAATTGAAATGTGACGAAATGAAATGCCAACTTAATTATATTATAAAGATAAGCGTCTTTTTTCTGTTGCTGCTGCATGGTTTCGCGCAGCCCGGGATTTCTCAAAATCCGGATTCATTATCAGGCGAAAGACATACATTAATGGACCGCATCGAGCAGAGATGGACGGGAGACCTCCAGCAGATGCAACAGCAGCGCAGACTAATCCGCGTCCTGGTGAGCTATAGTGATACAAATTTTTTTGTTATGCGCGGGGAATATAGGGGTATAGAATATGAACTGCTTCAAGAATACGAGCGTTATCTCAACCGGCAGCCCCCTAAACACAAAATAAAAACTAACATTGTTTTTATTGCGGTCCCTTTTGAGCAATTAATTCCGGCTCTGCTGGCAGAACGAGGCGATATCGCTGCCGCCGGTTTGACGATAATACCTGAGCGCCAAAAGCTGGTTGCTTTTACCACCCCATATCTCACTAACATTAATGAAATAATCGTCACCTCTAAGCTGGCCCAAGGCTTGAAAGGGCTCAATGGTTTGGCGGGCCGTAAGGTCCATGTAGTGGCCGGCAGCAGTTACGTTCAACACTTAAAGCGTTTGAACGCGCAGTTCAAAAGAGATGGTTTGAAGCCGGTCAATATTGTCCAGGCAGATAAAAACCTGGAAGCCGAGGACGTTTTACAAATGGTCAACTCCGGAATTTTTGAGTTGACGGTCGTTGATCACCACATCGCCGACCTCTGGTCACAAGTATTAACGGATCTGGTTTTGAGAAAAGACCTGCTGATTAACTCCGGCGGCAAAATAGCCTGGGCGGTTAGGAAAGAAAATCCTGAATTGCTCGCAAGCCTGAACAAATTCGTCAAGAAGCATGGCCAGGGCAAGTTGCTGGGCAATATATTAATCAAACGATATTACAAAGACAACAGATGGATACACAACCCAACCACAGCAGCCGAACAGAAGAAACTTGACAAGCTGAAAACTCTTTTCAAGAAATATGCAAAAAAATATGCTTTTGACTGGCTTAAGATTGCTGCAATAGCCTATCAGGAATCGGGATTTGATCACAGCAAAAAAAATGCGACCGGCGCTACCGGTGTGATGCAGGTACTGCCGAGCACGGCGGCCGACCCCCACATCGGAATTGCTGGTGTAAATGACCTGGAAAACAATATTCACGCCGGGGTAAAGTATCTTGGTTTCCTGCGGGACAGATATTTTAGTGATCCGCATATCAGCTCGGCGGATAGGGTCGATTTTACCGTTGCCGCCTATAATGCCGGCCCGGCTAAGATTAATGCCTTGCGTAGAGAGGCCGTAAAACTGAACCTCGATCCCAACAAATGGTTTTTCAATGTAGAGCACGTGGCGCGTCGCGTAATCGGGCAGGAAACCGTCCGCTATGTTGCCAACATTAACAAGTATGTTATTGCATTCAAATCAGCAGAACAAATCAACGCGGAAAGGTCGATCCAGTTGAAGAAAATGGGACAACCCGATTGATGGATATATGATGGTTAGATTGCCTTCCATATGGCATCCAAACTGTTTCAAAGTTGTATCAGTTTTGATATAAAATCCTCACCCCAAAATCTACGATACCTGCAAGAACAACTTATCAATGACCTAAATTTTTTGAGATACCTCATCACAATATTACCAAACGATGACAGCGGCGATAACTACTTGTCCACAACTATCTTAAATTATACGATATCATAATCGTATCTCAACCGATCATACTCCTCACAGGTTGGTCTGAATTGAAACCGGAACATTCAAGATTTTGTGATCAGACTGATCATCGTTCCCGATGCTCTGCTGCCCGCCAATCTTCCAAAAGATTGTAATGCTTTACAAAATCAAAAGCGAGAACTCGCTAAAAACGGAACAAATTTCAGCATTATTGGCAAATTTATGTCACAGTACTTGGTGGTTTAACAATGCGGACATCTAAGCTAACTGATTGAAATTTATTTGATTAATAATTTTTATGGGTGGATTTTCTAGCTTTTGCATGCTTCTTGCATAGTTTTTGCATCAAACAGATTTCGTAATTTTCTATGCGTTAGAAATATTTTCGGTTCTATTGGAATTGTTAAAGGTGTGATTATAATGAGCAACAAAATATCCTTTCTAATGTTGAGCAATACAGGCTCAACAAAACAGGCAACATTCTCCATAGCACTGCTCCGTTTTTCAGGAGTTTTATTTGCAGCCTGCCTGGTTTTATTAACTTATTTAATCTACGATTATTCCAACCTTAAGAAAACTTTTCCCGGCCTTCGGGAACTGCAGATCAAAATTTCTCACCAATCGGAGGAGATTGGCGGCCAGCGCGCCCAGATTCAAAAGTTTGCCGATGAGATCACGGCCTTGAAATCTAAGCTGGTTGCCTTGAACGATTTCGAAAGAAAGATACGAATGATTGCCAACATTGGTAAAATGACTGATCAGGACAGCCTTTTCGGCGTCGGTGGTTCATTTCCCGATGATCTTGACACCAAAGTTCCATTGACCGAAAAACATGGCAGCTTAATTCGCGAAATGCATGAGCAGACCAGACAACTCGATCTGGCATCCAGCAAACAGCAGGAAGGGCTTGAATCTCTTTTCAATTTTTTGCAAGATCAGCACAATCTATTATCCTCGACACCGGCAATTCGTCCAACCAACGGATGGTCAACTTCCGAATTCGGTTACCGCAAATCACCTTTTACCGGCCTGCGCGAATTCCATAAAGGGATGGATATTGCCACCCGCATGGCAACACCGGTCATTGCCACGGCTGATGGAGTGATTAGCTTTACGGGTCCCAAAGGGTTATTGGGCAAGATTGTTACAATTGATCACGGCGATGGAGTCGTCACC
>JABMQM010000031.1 GCA_013203195.1 Desulfobacteraceae bacterium
AATACCTTAACTTTAGTTCACTTTAGATCACTTCAAACTTTAGGCACTTGTAACGGTCTTTGGCAGAGCCAGATATCTCTGACCCCCGCAAGGCGGGGCAGGCATGGCCCAAAGGACCAGGCTTTTCAGGACTAAACAAAACCTGGAGTAATCATGATTCAAATAAACCGCGGATTAACACCCGGTCAGTATAAAATAGCCGATATATTCCCCGAAATTATAGCAAAACCGATCCTTGCGGAAATTTTTAGAAGCAAACAGGAAATCGAGAATGTCATTGCCAACACAAAGGTGATCATAATCAACAGACATCACGAAATGTCCGTCGATAACCAGGACGGGACCATAACCATCGGCCTCAACCATCTGCAACAATCCGACACCGAAATACTGTACCTTGACATCATTCATGAACTTGTGCATGTCAGGCAGCAGCGGGACGGCCTCGATCTGTATGACAAGACCAAAGCCTATGTCGATCGTCTTACGGAAATTGATGCTTATGCGCTTACAGTAAAAGAAGCCAGGAGAATCGGCTTTACGGAGGCCCAAATCCTGAATTACTTGCAGGTGGAATGGATTACACCCCAAGAGCACCGGCGACTTGCCAAAAGATTAGATGTTGAGATTTAGATCAAACAAGACCTGGGATTATCGGAAGACCAGATGAATCGAATTGCGGCGTTCTGTGACATGTCCGATAATACGCGCCTGATCAACCCCTGCATTTATCAGCTCCTCTAACATATTCTCACTATCGCTTGCAGGTACTGACACCAGCAATCCACCGCTGGTCTGAGGATCATAAACGATTTCCTGGTGCCAGGCCGGCAGTTTATTTTCAAATCTCAAATTTTCGGCCACCAGCCGGCGGTTGGACGCATTCATACCGGTATTCATCCCTTTTTTATACATGGCAAGCGCCTCACGCATAATGGGAATTTCATCCATGCTGATCTTAAGCCGGACATCTGAGCCTGCGGCCATTTCAAAAGCATGTCCTGCCAGCCCGAATCCGGTAATGTCAGTGGCGGCATGCACTTTGAAACCTTGCATTATCTCTGCTGCGGTCTTATTGAGAGTTGTAATTGTTGCCAGGCATTCATCCATGGCGGATGTTGAAACCCATTTTTTTAAATTGGCATTGAAGATGACACCGGAGCCTATCGGTTTGGTCAGGATGAGGACGTCTCCCGCCTTTGCTCCGCTGTTGGTCCAGTATTTTCCCGGATGAACGACTCCGGTAACCGCCAGCCCGAACTTGGGCTCGTCATCTTCGATGCTGTGTCCGCCGGCCAGAACCGCACCGGCCTCGTTAATTTTATTTAAAGCACCGGCAACGATCTGGTGCAATACTTCCGGCGCCAGTTTTTTGGAAGGAAAAGCCACTAAATTAAGGCAGGTAAGCGGCCGCCCGCCCATGGCATATACATCGCTGATCGCATTTGCCGCCCCAATCTGGCCGAACAGATAGGGATCATTGACCGGCGGCGTGATAAAGTCGGCGGTAGTTACGATAGCAATTTCATCGCTGAGACGATAAATACCGGCGTCATCACCGGTCTCAATTCCAACCAGAAGATTGGGGTCATGGTTCTTCGGCAGCTTTGCCAACAATTCACCGAGCCCGACCGGGCCGATTTTGGCAGCTCACCCGCAGGTTTTCGACAGACTCAGTAAAGTCGGCTTCTTAAAAATATTCCATTTAGCCACGGGACGCTCCTATACAACAAATGGAAAAGTGTGATGGTTAAGTTAGTTTCGGATAGTATTTGCGATCTTCTTCAGCCCTGCGGCAAAAGCTGAATCCTGTGTGTTAAGGTATGCAATATCTGCCTGATGGAGCAAATCCGGTTTTTCTTGCAATATGAGACGTGCCGACATTTCAGCGCTGAATCCGGTACGCAAAGAACATTGTTGGAAATGGTCCTTGGAACCCCATTTTAATTCTTTTGTCAGGACTCTACAACAGGTGGCACCGAAACGTTCACTGAAAGCGTTATGCAGCGCTTTTGCCGAGGACATTACCAACCTGCCGTTTCCCAACCCAGGCCCTTCTCTACCCAAAAAAAGCCCCAGGGATATAACTCCGCCGGTCAAAGAACCGCAAGTACACTTACTTCCGCCCAGACCTTCGGGCAGTCCCGATGTCAGGCGAATCGCTATCTCCGGGGACAAACCTCCGTTCAAGCCCAGGTTCAGCACTGTCAAAAGCGACTCTGCACACATGAGCTGTTTGGTTAGAAACAGGTTCTGCGTTCGAAGCCGTATTTTCGCAATCAGTTCTTTGGTTTTTTGATCCGGATCCAGCGTGGGGAGTAACATACTTTGGCCTTTAGATATACACCCCTCTTGAACGCATTACTTTATTTTTTCAGTCGGGTATTTGGCACCCTGCCAGGCAAAAATCCCTCCGGAAAAGCGAAAAACATTTTTATAGCCGAGTGTTTTAGCCCACACGGCACCGTTGTGACTGCGAGTGCATTTCACAAAACCACAGTAAATAATTATGGTCTTGTGCTTATCCGCACCGAGCAAAGCTTCATAATCTTTTTTGCTTTTACCGTCGGTTTCTTTGGTGTCCCAGGCTCCCATTTCCGGAATGGGGAACAGAAACTGCTTGGCGCCGGGCACATGAATCTTTTTATAGGCCTTATACGGCATGGTGTCAACAACCAGGATGTCTTGGCCGGAATCGATTAGATTTTTAAGCTCAGCCGCTGTAATGATATCATAGCCGCCCCGCTGCACTTCACGTATCAGCTTGACCGCGCCTTTTTCTTTTTCGACTTCTTTTTCGAATTTGTCTGCGGCCAGTGATGCTGTAGACAACCCCAAAATACACATCCCCAAAACTGCCAGCGTAAACATCGATTTGATTCTTTGCATCCTCAACTCTCCTTTCCTGATTTGTGTTTAAACAAAATCCGTAGCCGGACCGGCGACACGGACCGGCAATAACGCCAAAAATACAGGTAAAACACCCCGGCCATCATTACGATGTCCCGGTAAAACGCAGGTCGCAACCCGTGAAACGCTTTACCTTCAGGGTCATCGGGGCCGAAACAACCGCAATCCACGTCAAAACCCATCCGGATACCATAGCCCAGAATGGCCATGAACATGACCAGCAATCCCGACACAACCGCCAGGCTTCCTTCAATATCCATCAGCAGCCCCAAAGCCGCGATTGCTTCTAGAGCCGGCAAAATTACGGCCGCCGGCATCACCCAACTTTCCGGTATCAGACCGTAAGCCTCAATAATCACCGCAAAGGATTTGGGGTCCATCAATTTGGTGACACCGGACCACAGAAAAATCCCTGCGAGAAGGATACGAACCAGCCGGTAGGGCCAGATGGAAAAAAAGTGTCCTTTTATTGCAGAGGCGCTGAAAGGTTTCTCCCCTGTTGTACTTACAGACTGGTCACTCTGATATGTTGTCAACTCTTCCATTACTGTCTGACCTTATTGGACAGTCCGAATAATTCAATCTCTTTTTTTCCCAGAGCCTGTTCTCGGAAATTTTATTCGGGTTAAGCCTGAATAAGACCTAATACAATAGAAATCACTGAATGTGAAATCGTTAGTATCTATATAAACGACGACCTGGATAGACTATTTAAATGGAAAGGAGGGATTGCGGTTAAGTTCGGCGGCGCTTTAAAATGCCTGTCGGTCTTTCCTTCTTATCAACCAAAAGAAAATCCCTGAAAGTTTAAAGATGATGGAGGCACCTATTGGGAAAAGACGATTTTGTGATCCACCAGGTTCATCCCTTTTAGTTTCCCCTTGATGATCTTTTGCTCACCGAAAATGCTCACCAGCCGGAAACTTCCATCGTCCTGTGGTTCGACGATATCCACGGACTCCAGGATAAGTTCTTCGATTCCGTCTTTGTCGATATAGACATTGGCTTCACACATGTTTCATCACCTCCTTTAGCTTCTCCACAGCTTCCTGTACCAGGTGTGGTAGGGGCTCCTTTTGCAAACCAACGATCTCAACGCTTTCCTGCGAAAGCGGCAGAAGGATTTTTGTAGCCGGGCTTGACATGACGGCCTCGGCCATTTTCGGCGTCACTTCACCCAGCATGGCGTTGGCCCAGGTAATGGCAATCGGGCCGATGATACATTCGGCTTGAGTGACGCTTCTGCAAATAGCGTTTTCTCCGGATGCGCCCTTATTCGCACCGGCTTTGAGCATTTGAGCCGTTGCAATGGCATTTGTTCCCAAAGCAATGAGGACCACTGACTCGCCGTACGCTTCTTTAAGATATTTTATCAGGGTAGCCCCGATACCTCCGCCCTGGCCGTCGATGATACAAATTCGTTTTCTCAACTCCAAATCCTTTTTTTCGATTGCCGCTTGATCATTTAAAACTTCTACACGGACTTTTTCGGACTCTCATTCCCAGCCGCCCATCTCCTGAATAACCATAAAGGCCTTGATCATACCGAGCACTGTTCCCAGCAGTCCGAGCAATGGGGCAATGTTGCCGATGGTGGCCAGCGCGTGGAGATAACGGGAAAGATTGCGGACCTCCTTCTCGGTCGAGTGAATTAGGTATAGGTAAAACCATAAAAAAAGCCAGAAAGACTCCGCAGGCTTCATGCCCTATGCCTTCCTGGCTGGTTATTTTTTATAAATTTAGGTGGTTAAATAGTAAAATGCATCTTCTTAATGCATGTGATTATGCTATCTAATGACAAAAAAGACTAATCTTTGTCAACTCTTTTTTAATTCCGATGATGTCTGAAAATCACTCTTTCAGTTTAAATGGCTCATAATCGTTAGGAAAGTAAGGCCTTTCGGTCTTTCCCAGACGATGGCCAAGCAGCGCAGACCGATCGGAATAATTCAGCATCATGAGCATCAATTCTTTTCGCCGGAGAAGGCCCATACAACCTGCCGCTGCGCTCACTTCATCAAATTTCACACACTCTCCCACCGCCTCCAGAAGGCCCCTGCCTGGAAAATTAATAAGATCGTAGCCGAATAGAAGGTAATGGGCAGTTTCGCTGGGCAGACACTGCCCTGGAGACAATGGATGAAAAAGGCCGTTACTTCCCAGGTAAGCCAGACGGTTAAGGTTCAGCGTTGATGCAGCCTGAAGGGGAGTAAGGCCGTCAAGGACCTTGTAAGACCGATCACCAAGGCCGTCTAAAAGAATAAGGATGATTTTCATGCGGAATTTACTTAGTCCATTACATTTGAATCTTGTGCA
>JABMQM010000325.1 GCA_013203195.1 Desulfobacteraceae bacterium
GGTAAGCCCAAGGCTATAATTATTAAAGAGATGAAAGATGAAATAAGCCAATTAAAAGCAAAGGTTGAAGAATTTGAAAATGATCGAGATGCTGACCTAAATGAAATCAGGGCCAGCAGTCAGGATGATAAACTAAAAATTAAACAGTTCACCGAGAAATACAACAACCTCCTTAAAGAGTCTAAAACAAAGACAGCTGCCCTGACAGGTGAACGTGACAAGCTAAAGGCAATAAATACTGAGTTAAATGTCGATATTGATAACCTTAAACAAGATCTTAATAGTCATCCAAAAACAAAAAGGATCCAATTTTTCCTCGTCGGAGCTGGAGTGCTTCTTTTAGGGTTTTTTCTTGGTTTAGCCTCGAAAAGGAAAAAATCTTATTATAGATAATCTGCCACAACTTTCTGTAATTTTAGTTATTTTCAACCAGGTTTAAACTTTCTGCACCCCGCTGATGGAGGAAAAAGTACCTTAAATGTTGTTTGAGCAGGATGATTGTTAAAAAGCAAAAATTAACAAAAATAAAAAAAAGCTAAAGTTATTCATAAACTTTCCGATATACATAAAGAAAATAATTTATAGCTCAAAGGCAAACCTTCTGAAAGGGTGGGACGCAAAGTTTCCGGTCTAAGTTCCGCAGTGCGGAATAAGATAGCGGAATTGCAAATTAAATATTCGATTACCCGTCTCCCTTTTGGAAGCGGGTTTTTTAGTTTGGAAACTAACAAAATAGGAGTGACAGACGCTTTAAAAAGGAGAATAAATATGGTGAACTCCATCAATAACACTTTGCAGAGCTTGGAACGTACGGAAGCTCGCAATCCGGCTCGAAAAGATGCTTCAAAAACCTTGGATAAAACCACCGGGAACCTTGAACAGTTAAATGCTAGCAATACCGAAACTGCTATCGATCAAACAGACAAGGTGAAAATTGCAAGTAAGCGTTCGGAAGCCATGGGATCAAATAAGGCTACTCTTACAGACCATGATGAGGCTCTTAAGTTGCTTGAAGATATCAAGACAAGTCTTTATGAGGAAGCTGAAGCCCAAAATCAAAACCCGTCGCAGGTGCACAATCTCAACGCCGAAAACCTGACTGGAGTACTATAACAGTTGGTTTTAAAACCAGTTCTAAAATTATAAAATACAGGCAGACTTATGCAGACATTTATAGAAACTTTTCCCATTAGCAAAGAAACTGGAAAGATTCTGCTTCAAGTATGTGAAAAGTATAATATCAGACACGAAAAAGAAATCGTGGATATTTATAGACATAAACCGGATCTGTTTTTTGAAGAAAAAAATTTTTCAAAGGAATGCTGGAATGAAATATCAACAATTTTATCAGACCCAAGCAACCCATACATGCCAAAAGATTCTGTGATTTCTTTTAAAAAAGCCACGTTAATTGTTAAGCGGAACAAATTAATCGAAGAATTAGCTGAGTTGAGTAAAGATATCCGGCAAATCACGTAGATTCCCAAAGGCTTACGCCGTGGCACTTAAAAAAATTGAATTGGCCAATTTTAGCTTTGGCATGCACCCACGGGCTCACACCCGTGGTCCTCTGCCAATTTCGATAGCAAGACCTTTTGATAACGTCCCCTTTCTTAAATCACCAGAATTAATTGACATTTTCCCATCAATCCTGTACGATACCGGTTAAAATTACATACTACCGGAGGAAATTATGAGCTTGGGTAATCAGCGTAAGGGTAAAAAAATTCACACCAGAAATATTGAAATCTCCACTTATGAATACGGTGAAAAAAATATTCTTGTTGAGGGGCAACTCAAGGAGGATACTTTAACACCTATCTATGTTTCCGGGAAAAAGCGCCCTCCTCACACGGTGCATCATATGGTTGTGCAGATGGTCATTGAGTGTTCGTCGCTTACCATTAAGGAAATAAAGGTTGAAATGCCTGGTATTCCTTACGATTGGTGCCAGGAAACATCCAACAGTCTCGACGCGATCAAAGGTTTGAAAATAGCGCCCGGTTTTACACGGAAAGTGAAAAAAATTTTAAGTGAAAGCAAGAAATGTTCACATTTGGCAACACTTTTGTTTGCCATAGCACCGGCAGTAATGCAGGGTTTCTGGATTTTTAATGCCAGAAAACCAAGCGGCGATGTGGTTTCACCGGCTATAGTGAAAGATTACCTTGTTGATACATGCTGGGTGTGGAGAAAAGAAGGCCCTCTTGCGAGTCGGGCGGCCCAAAAAGACGGAAACCATCCTTAACCCTGATTGAGCGGAAACTAATAAGGATACCAATCAATCCACCCCTTTACAGGGTGGTGACGGGCTCACTTCCCTGAACGTCTTTCTTCTAAAAAAACTTTCACGTCTTCAGACAAATAGGTGAATTCCAACCTTGCCATGTGCCTTGGCGCGAATGAGTCCGACTTATCAAGGGAGACGACCTTGGCGTATATTTCATTGGCTCCGGTAGCCTTTTGGAGGTCCAGCAGGATCTTCAGGTTTGAATAGACATCCACCTGCTCGGACAACAACACTTCGGCGGAAGATTTCCCAAAAGATGTAATGTGGCCCTGGATGGACTTTTCTGAAACGGTTTTGCCTTCCAGGGGAAAGCAGGAGACAGCTAACGGGGTTTCAAGTTTTATAAATGCATCGGATTTTTTCTTTGGCATAGAAAGCGGGTAGTTACCATCTATGCCCTTCACTTCATAAAGGCTTACAGGTTTTGCCAGCCCTTTAAAAGGTACTTTGAGAATTCTATCTATCTTCAGTATGGATCGCATTTTTTCAAAGGTGCTTGCGCTGACCAGCACCTGCCCGCCCACCGTGGAAGATTCGATACGATAGGCCGTATTGACCGGACTGCCCATTGCGGCGTATTTTGCGCGCTTTTCCGACCCGATATTTCCCACAACCACTTCACCGGTGTCAATGCCGATACCCATCATTAGTTCGGGTATATTCAGCCGCTGCTGTTCTTTGTTGAATTCTTCCATTTTTCTCTGCATCGCAATGGCACACGCTACCGCCCGCTCTGCATCGTCGCTGCCGGCCAATGGTGCGCCGAAATAGGCCAGGATGCCATCCCCCTCTATTTCGTTCACGTTCCCGCGGTAATTGCCAATGATATCCACCATGCATTCCAGGTAACGGTTGATTACTTTGATCACCTCAGCAGGGGATAGACTGGATGAAAGCGCCGTAAAACCGCGCAGATCCGATACCAGGAAAGTAACTTCTCGCATCTCCCCGCTCAATTTCAGGCCGTCGGGTGAATCGAGCAATTCTTCGACCACTTCTTCGCTGAGGTAACGGCCGAAAGTAGCGCGAATAAAAGCGCGTTCCCTCTCCTCATTGATATAGCGATAAATGACGATGAAAAGTGTGGCAAAAGTAATCATAAGCAAAGGACGGACAAAATGAAAAATAAGGCTCCCGTATAAAAAGGCTGTGCTTGCAACGCAAACGTAAAACAGGGACATCGCAAATGTTCCGAGTGCGAAATAAGGAGAGGAAAATCCAAGGGAAATGATAAAAAGGCCGGTCAATAACAATAACTCGACCGCAAGCATTTCATAGCCGGAAAGTTCCCGAATAAAAGATTCGGTGAGGATCGTGTGCATCGCGTTTGCATGCAGTCCGGCTAAAGGGAGGTTTGTATCGGTCGGCACCGGGCCCACATCGGATGAGCCTGTAGAGACTTCCGCCACTACCGCAATCTTTCCTGCAAGTTCATCGTTCCACAAATCCATATCATCCGGATCTTTGGAGGCAAGCAGAATATCAGCAAAATTATAATGTTTCATCCTCTCCCACGGACCGATGAAGTTGATCAACATGTGACCGAAGCGGTCAATGGGGATGATGATATCATGCGGCTCTTTTTCTCCGGGCCGCAGGGCATCCTTCAGCGTAATCGATCTTCCCGGCCTGATGATGATCTTTTCAGGGGGCACCCCAAGATAGTCGCAGATTGCCATAAAAGAAAAGCTGGGGTAATAAGCACCATCATATCGAACTAGAAGTGGTAAACGGCGAAATACCCCGTCACGATCAAATTTGACGCTTAAATACCCCAAACCCCTGGAGGCGGAAGCCAGAACAGGAAATGTGGCCACCGGTTTTGTCCCGGTATAGAAATGTCTTGGATCTCCTTTAACTGTCACCTGCCATTTATTCCTGCGCAGGTACAGTTCTCCTTTTGAATCCTTAGCATGCTGCTGCCGGGAATCCTCATTGCTTGCCAATTCAAAGGCAATCCCAAAATATACATTGCCGGCCCGAGCGGAAGCTTCAATCAGCGCATCGTCCTTTTCATCCCCCTTTTTTGCTGCAAAGATCGTGTCGCATAGAATGGCAGAGGCGTTCATGGCAGTCAAATTGCGGATTACTCCGGCGTAGTGTGATCGGTCCAAGTAGAAATTATTAAGCCGCACCATCGTGGTGTCCGTCAGGTCAACATGAACAATGGTGTCATCGTAAGGAGGCCGAAAAGACTCTGAGGATGACCGGAATAAAAAAAGACGATCAACAGCTTTTAAATTCCACGTATCAAAAAGATGGGGCAGAAGGTAGAAACAGAGGTGTGCTGCAATGAAAGAACTGAATACCAATAAGGCCGTTGCTCTCAGGTTTCGCTTTTTATTGGTGATCAATCGTATAGGTCCTGTAGTAGAAATTGGTTGCAGAGACCTCAACCGCAAGGGCGTCAATTTCAGGAAAACCTGTCTGCTTTTCCCTGCTGATGCCCCTCATGGAGCCGCCAATTGAGATCGGGCGCTCGGCAGTTGCCGTAAATTTTTTATTACGCTTTCTTAGATTGCGGATTTCAGAAAGGATTTCCCGGACGGCTTCCCCTTTTTGGGGGAACTCCGCTGCTTCATATCTGCTCAAGAGGGCTTCCAGATGGTCCAATCGCTCGGATGAAGCCAGCAAGTAAAACTTTTCTTTACCGACCTTTTCATCCAGTTCAAACCACTGCCTCCCCTGGGGGATATAATACTTTTCGGAAGGTTTAAAATCTTCGGCAATCCGGTTAAATTGATAAGGAAACAACCTGAAGAGCTCATCATCTGCGCTATGGTAAATTAAATAAACATGACAACTTGTCTGTGGTTGCAAGAGTATTTTTAATTTATCACCGGTTTTAAGGGTTGCGCTGCGTGTAATGGAAACCACTCTTGGACCGCTTTCGCCGCCCACCATTACGCCGAATGCCCACTTGAAGGAAACATTTTTCTCTTTTATCTGCTCGGCATTTGCTTTTGGACTGCCATAAAACACCAGACCATAGCCGCTCAATAAAACAATCCCGATAGCCAATCTGATTGATCTAGATAAATATTTTATATAATCCATTTTTTACCCTATCCCGTAATTTCATATTTATATCGGGCAAAAACTTGGAATTCTTTAATATTTTTTCTTTTATCGCCTTGACTGGAATTCCCCGTAGCTTTTCAGGGCGATGCAAAATTAGCGTTTCGAAGGGGTTACAGTCTTTTTCGGAGAGTATTTCGCTGGAAACTAAAGATGAACTCCATCAATATTTTTTCCTGGCTCTTTTCGATGTCGGTGAACTGAAGACCAAAATTATCTTGTTTGGTTACAGGGTGTTTACCCCGCCTACGTACCAGCGCCTCTTCAACATACATTTTGACAACTTTCTCTTCAAATGGAAAGGTAAGTTCAATATTACTTAGCTTACTCCCGACTTTCAATTCGGAAACGTCCGGATATTCCTGATCGAGATTGACAAGCAGTACAAGGGCTCCCCCCCGGCTAATGTTAAGAACACTCATTTCCAGCCTGCCGAAGTTATTATTGATACATATTTTCGTCCCAAGGGGAGGTGTCATTCTAAAATTTTTTCTTCTCTGCATGCGATATACGACTTCCGGCAATCGTATGAATATTTCGTTACGAGTTATCTCCTTACCGGTTGTTTTGAAATTATAAAAGAGATTATCATTGCCGACAAATTCGAAAAGCATGCGACAGCTATCAACATCAGTGATGGTTTCCATGAAATCTTCGGGGCAATCTATAATAAAATAAGGATTGTGTTTTTTTAAGTGGGTGCCGGTAACGAAAGTTAAGCGCTCATACTGCTTGCCCAGCACGTACATCTTAATCAGCATTTTATCATTTTGCAGCTGCTTGAAAATATCGAGCTTGTCTTTATGTCGTATTATTTCAGCGTCTTCCATCGTTTGATATATCGATATCTTAAGTTTGATGAATTAGCAAAAAGGCAAATTCATAATAAAATTAATATGCTATCAAGATATATATCGGCAACCCTTTAAAAAACTTAAGTTTTATGGCTTTATGCCAACCATAATTGAACTGCGACATCATTAACCGTCAAGCAGAAAGCCTTTGAAGTCGTGAAAAACAACTATGGGCACCCATGTACCAAATCAGGCAATCAGCTTTACAATGTTTTTCTTGGTCGCCCCCATAGCCATTAAGGATTTTACAAGGAGATCCAGGGAAACTTTTGGGTCACCTTGCTCCATTATGGCAATTCGGGACTGGCTAGAATTGAGTTTTTTTGCCAACTGTACTTGGGTCAAATTACTTTGTTTCCGGCGCTTTACCAAAGCCTGGCTAAGTGCCAATTTCAACTCAATATATTCTGATTCTTCTTTACTCACCCACAGAGCCAACCTTATACCCTTTGGCTTCTAATGCTTTCTTCTTTTTTTTATCCATTATCAACATTTCCTTACTTAACGTCTGCATCGTGTGGAGTTATCATCTCAACACGTAACGATACCAAAGGCTTATCATTTGGACTCATAACACTCAATTTGTGTCGGATATGACATATTGTCAACCGTTCTATACCACCGTTTTTTTCAGTAGACCGCAAAAAAAATAGATTGGACATAAAAAAAGGGCTGCGGCTGAATTGCTGTAACCCTTTTAAATCACTGGTACGCCCGTTGAACACCTTATTAAATCCAAATGATGTGAAATCCCGCACCGCGGGGGCAGGAACGGAATGTCGAACTTCATTTCACAAAAAAGGGCGGCCTAAATGGCCGCCCTTTGCCGGAGTCCTCGACCTCATAGCTCAGAGAGGGTAAGAGCCATAAGGCATCACAACAATGCTGCTATTTCACGCGACCCTCTCGCCAAGCCTTAATGAGATCGTCGTAGTTAACCGTCTCACCTTGCGGTTTCTCATTGACCTTAGCTTTGGGCGAGCCGGGCTTGCTCAGCCAGTAGGATTCGTCCCTTTTTTTGTTCATCTTTGGACCTAATTTGCCCTGTACGCCTGCGCGCGCTATTCGCTCCAGTACTTTATCCTGCTCTGCGGCGAGATTGTTCATAGCCGTAGATACGGTCACCTCACCGGAAACCGCCTCGCCGATATTTTGCCACCACAGCTGTGCCAGCTTCGGATAATCAGGCACGTTGGTCCCGGTTGGCGTCCAAGCAACACGCGCCGGGCTGCGGTAAAACTCCACCAAGCCGCCGAGTTTCGGTGCACGATCAGTAAACGACTGGTGCCGCATATCGCTATCACGGATGGGCGTCAGGCCCACGTGGGTCTTCTTCAACGACGTGGTTTTGGCCACGCAGAACTGCGCATAGAGCCATGCGGCCTTACGGCGTTCGAGCGGTGTGCTTTTCATAAACGTCCAGGACCCGCAATCCTGATAGCCCAGCTTCATCCCCTCTTCCCAGTAAGGACCATGGGGCGAGGGGGCCATGCGCCATTTCGGGGTCCCGTCCGCATTGACCGTCGGGCCCGGTTCGACCATGGCCGGAAGGAATGCCGTGTACCAGAAGATCTGCTGGGCCACATTCCCCTTGGCCAAGACCGGCAGGGACGTGTAGAAATCCATCCCCAGGGAACCCGGAGGGGCGTATTTCCGTAGCCATTCCATGTACTTGCGTAGGGAGTACTTGGCTGCCGGACCGTTGGCGGCACCACCACGAGCGACGGTTGCACCTACGGGGCGGTTGTTCTCATCTACACGGATGCCCCATTCGTCCACCGGTTTGCCATTGGGAATCCCTTTGTCGCCGGCACCGGCCATGGACAGCCAGGCATCGGTAAAACGCCAGCCCAGATCCGGGGCCTTCTTGCCGTAGTCGGCGTGACCGTAAATGGCTTTCCCATCGATTTCCTGGATAGTCTCGCTGAAGAACTCGGCAATATCTTCGTAGGCCGACCAGTTGACCGGTACGCCCAGCTCATAACCGTAGATTTTTTTGAACTTCTCTTTAAAATCCGGACGGTTAAACCAGTCATAACGGAACCAATACAGGTTGGCGAACTGTTGGTCCGGAAGTTGGTACATCTTGCCGTCCGGTCCTGTGGTGAAGGACTTTCCCATGAAATCGTCTACGTCGAGCGTCGGCAGCGTAACATCCTTACCTTCGCCCTTCATAAAGTCAGACAAGGGAACCACATAACCGTAACGGGAGTGTGTACCGATGAGATCGGAATCGTTAATCCAACCATCATAGATGTTTTTACCGGACGCCCACTGGGTCTGAAGCTTTTCGATGACGTCACCTTCCTGAATCAGGTCATGGGAGACCTTGATACCGGTAATCTCTTCGAAGGCCTTGGCCAGCACCTTTGATTCATACTCATGGGTCGGGATGGTCTCGGAGACAACCTTTATATGCATCCCTTTAAAGGGTTTCGCCGCGTTCATGAACCATTCCATTTCTTTCATTTGTTCGGCTTTGGTTAGCGTAGACGGTTGAAACTCGTTATCCACCCATTTCTTGGCGGCATCCATCTGCTGCGAAGACCAGCAGGGAACGCCGGAAAAAATAAGCGCAAAGACTATGATCCCGCAAAACAGTAATCTCTTCTTGTTCATTGTCGTTGCCTCCTTTCAAATCTATTCGGTTAATCGCACACATCTTGCCGACTTAAGTTGTTCATTGGGTCTCACACCGGCAAGGAAATCGGCAAAGCAAACCAAGAGGCCATACTCGGTCAGCCCCATCTATTAGCGGTCGTTACCACCTCCTTTCAAGACGATTCGGGTCACCATATGCATTTTCCCGATTTTCATGTTTATTTTCTTGTCTCCTTTGAATCTCGGCCCAGGAGCCAAAAGCGGCATCCTCTCTATCCCCAACGCATCACAAAAATGATCCAGCACACGCCAATGGCAAGCATGATCCAAAGGGTAAGATCGGTCAATCCGATCCATGCCAGGAAAATATAGGCACTGCCCAACAGCCCTATAAAGAGCCGATCACCGGGTGTGGTAGGAATCGGCAGGAAACCGCGGCGTTCGACGGAAGGTGATACTGTCTGCCATATGGTCATGGCAACCAGTATCAGGAAAATGACGACAAAGAAAACTGCCGTCGGCAAGGTCCATTCCATCCATTGCAGAGTCAGAGTCATTGTTGTTCCCTTTTACACACGGCCCATGGCGAAGCCCTTGGCCAAATAATTGCGTACGAACCAGATCACCATCATACCCGGTATAATCGTGAGCATACCGGCCGCGGCCAGCAGGCCATAGTCAAGACCGGACGCGCTGATTGTGCGTGTCATGATTGCCCCGATGGGTTTCGCATTCGTTACCGTCAGTGTGCGGGCTAAAAGCAGCTCGACCCAGGAAAACATAAAACAGAAAAAGGCCGTCACGCCGACCCCGGCCCTGATCAGCGGGATAAAGATGGTAATAAAAAAGCGTGGAAAACTGTACCCGTCGATAAATGCGGTTTCATCGATCTCACGGGGGACCCCCGACATAAAGCCTTCCAATATCCACACCGCCAACGGAACATTGAAGAGGCAATGGGCTAATGCCACTGCGATATGCGTATCTATGAGACCTATTGTGGAATAGAGCTGGAAAAAGGGGAGCGCAAAAACAGCAGCTGGGGCCATACGGTTGGTTAACAACCAGAAAAACATCTGCTTATCGCCGACAAACTTGTAGCGTGAAAAGGCGTAAGCCGCAGGAAGGGCCACAAACAGTGATATAACCGTGTTCATGGCCACGTAGATGAAGGAATTAACATACCCCATATACCAGGTTGAATCGGTAAATATCTTCATGTAATTCATAAATGTGAAATCTTTCGGGTACAGGGCAAAGGATGCGAGGATGTCGGCGTTGGACCGCAGGGACATGCTGAGCATCCAGTAGATCGGCATCATCAGAAGTATCAAGTATATGAC
>JABMQM010000032.1 GCA_013203195.1 Desulfobacteraceae bacterium
ATACAGCGAAGTTTGGACAGATTCCTTCGACCGAATACGTTTTGCAAACTCGGCCGTTGGTCATTGCGGCATTTTGAGAAAGACAGAAGGGAAGTAGGTATGGAACCGGCCTCGATCTGCAGTGGCAAGTTCCCAGCCCATGATCTTGGCATGAGCTCCAATGAAAAAGTCAGGGAGAGGCATGATAGGAACCGGTACATCGGACTGGGACATCCGCCGCTTCCGATACTGGCGGTATGCCTTGGCACACACATCGGCTGCGGCTGCGGGCACATCGAGGATCTCGATACCCCAACTACGTATTCGGTCGGCGGCAGTCGGCGGGTCCGCGTCGCCAACACAAATCTCAGCCAGGCTCACCGCATTGATAGCGGCGCCGTCACCCGCCACAGCCTCGGCGATCGTCTCTTTTGCCCAATGGCAAAAAGGCGCGTCCGGGTCGAAGGCGTAGATGAGAACATTGGTGTCCAGAAGGATCATGGCTCACGGGTCAGTTCGCGGAGTTTTTCCCACATCATCGTCGGTCGCAGGGGGGCTTTACGCATGGCTTCCATACATGCCCTTCTGCTCATGCGTTCGGCGCGTTCCGGCTTCTCCAGCCTGATGAGCAGGAAACGGCCTTCCGCCTGTTGTTGGATGTCAAAGATATCCCCTGGCCGGCCAGCAGGCAGGATGACCCGCTTTTTGGTATCAACGGTAGATGTGCTCATGGTGGGATAATCCCACATGGTGCATCTCCTGTCAAGGGTTCATATCCTTCCTGCCTTCTCGGCCGGACCTGGTTCACCTATTTTCGGGAGACTTGCGACTTGCGCCCCTAATATTATAACATTCGTTGCTAATATGACAGGAAACTTATAATATAAGGATGTCCCGCAAGTCCTAAATCGGGCGGCACCAAAATATGGGGATACGATGCCCTTGCCGCTCAAGGCAACCAAAGAAGAAGCTGAATAAGCTCGCTTTTTATTTCTTTCGATGTTTGGGTTTTTTTAGGCCCGTTATGCCAGCCCTATTAAAGCTGGCATGAAGGTCGTTCAATATCTTTGGGGATGTGAAGCCTGAAGATGATAACCGTTTATAAATCATTCTCATCGTGTTCTCATCTATCATGCCCCTTGTTTCAATGTCGTTTTGGTAGTTAGATATTTTTGCCAACTCAATTGAATAGGGTTGCTCATGAAAATCAATCGCACATTCTTTATCAAAAACAGGGAATTCGTTTGTCTTAAATATAAATTTGCTGTGGTTTCTTCTTGTGCCAGAGGTCCCGAAGTGTTGTAGTTGAGTTGTTGTCGTGCTTAAATAGACAATTGCAACTTGCGCAAAAATTTCTGAAGATCCGAGGCATACAAACCATCTGGCCTTACTTTCACCACCAAATTTGTGCGACGGAAAATTATCCCATCTAAAAACTGTTCCAACTTCAAGGTTCAAGACGCCATAGCTTTAAGTGTTAGATAAACTTCTTCAGGATAAGTTAGCTCATTCTCTCTTTTCAATAACAGATTGCCATCAAACTCTAGTGTATAATCAATAATTGTGTTCGGGTTTTGGCAATAAGTGCGCCTCCACGCAGCAATATCTTCATGACTAGCATCACTCATAACATCTGTTGTCATCCATGTTGTTGCATAAATTTCAATAAGCCTATTCATCAAGTCCATCTCATAAGAGGAAAAAAAGTCCATGTTTGGCTTATTTTGGGCGACAATAATTTCCCCCCGCTCATCTTTTACAAATCTATATAGAGGCGTATCTTCCTTTTTTTCATATATTTCAATTGGCACCGGACCTCGAAACATTGCCCTATAAACCAACCCAAGGGACGGGCGTCCAATTTCTCTTAAGCTTATAAAATCAAGAAATGCCAGATACTTATAAAGATAGGTTTGATAGAGGGGTTTTCTGGTTTTTTTGCGGTGCTCTCTTGCAAAAAAAACTATGGCATTTTGGATTTTTTCTTTTCTATATGGTATCATTGAAAATGCTTTCAGCTGTGCGGGGTTTTTATTATTATATCCTATTTAGCGGCATGTCAACTTCAACCGCCACATTATGATAATCATGCCCACATAGAAAGCAAATAGCATGCCAAAGATCAATGGCTATACTTACTACTTTAATGTGGGACATTCCGTTATTTTTTGATGCCTCAGGTATCGTGTATTGGGTTAGCCTATCAGATCCTCCAGCTTTCAAGGTGTCAAGTCAAGTCCGTCCTGTGACAATTAAGCACTATTTCCTTCTGATATTCTTTCATGTAATTTAAATACAAAAGATCCTTCATTTTTGATTTCTTCAATCTTTTCAGCTTGGTTTTCTGCATATCCTAATTCTTGTGTTTGTAGACAATTAATGGCCTCAATTACCATTAAAACTACCATTACGAAAAGATCACCCAAGTTTCTATCAAGAACTTTCGGCAACATTGATTGCATCTTTCGAAATTTCATATTAGGTTGATCCAAAAGGTGATTAAGTGAATAGTAGCTATATGCACTGTGAGAAGCATGCTCGTTCAGGTGGGATCTAAATTCTTGAAATTCCCCCTTTATAAGTTGTGCTCTTTTCCCAGCAGTTGGCAGCTTATTATCTATAGCTTCATTTACGCGTAACGGATCTAAACGGAAGTATATTAAAAGTTCATGATACTCAATAAATGGCCTTATAAGGGCTCCTGCCTCTTGTCCCAATCCATCCAGGATAAGTCCGTATGTCGCTAATGATAGGTTTCTCGCTTTTATAAGTGTTAGTCCACAGATACGATGAAACCCGTCCTCTGCTGCCTTTCTTTCAAATAGATCGATGCACTCATCAATGATGGAAAATACCTTTTCCATCAACTTTGCTTTTTCCCTAAATTCGCCTTCAAGTAAGTGAAGGGCTTTGCTTCTTGTTTCCCAAAGTTTCATAATTCATTAATGATGCTTACCTAATTATACAGAACCCACTTTATCCAAAATTAACTGATTCTGCATAGTTCAAGATTGCCTGCATCGTGCATTCCAGAAAACAGAAGATTTGGTTTGCCAATCACTTCCCGGAACACCTAAAAGTAACAACCTTACGGCCTTAACATCATATCGCCACCAGTTGCGGGATTTTTCCAGCAACTAATAAAAGTCATCAAAAAACAAGGCGATCCATGTGGCATGGAAATGTCAAATAAACCGCCCCATTTATTCGTTATTTAAACAGCGTCTTTGAGTTTCTTTCCGGCCTTAAATGTAACAGCATTCCTTGCTTTTATTTTAATCGGCTCGCCTGTTTGAGGATTGCGCCCCTTACGAGCTTTCCTACGCACTTTTGCAAAAGTACCGAATCCAACCAGAGTCACTTTGCCGTCTTTTTTCTTGAGAGCCTTTGTGACATTGGCCATGAAAGAGTCCAGGACCGCTCCAGCTGCTGCCTTTGAAATTCCTGCGTCTTTTGCCATTTGCTCAATCAGTTCAGCTTTTGTCATCCGTTTTCCTCCTTCTTTAGTTTTGAAATGTATGTTTTATTCATTGATGCGGCCGTTTCAACTTCTATTGATCTTATCCCTAAACTTTCCTGAACACTTAAAAGTCGCAACCTTCCTACCCCAACATTTTCAGCCATGGCTCATCATGTCATTCACATTAGTAGCCTTGATGTATTTTGCAGGGCTTTCTCCGACGGCCAGAACCTTAAAGTGCTTTTCGCCACATTCTATCTTAGCCGCTTCCTTGTGTCGAAGGTCATCCCACCAGTTGCTGCCTTTTGTTTCAACAACAAAATAGAGCTTTTCCTGTCCATCATTTTCGACCAGAACAGCCCAATCTGGGTTATATGTCCCAAGTGGCGTTGGCACTTTGAACCATCCGGGAAGTTTAGCGTAGACTTTTACGGCTTCATTGGCCTCAAGATCCTCTGCAAATTTTCGTTCAATACCCGCCGAGTCATAAACAATATGCGTGTATACTGATTTATCCTTCTGTGTTTCCAGCGTGTTTTTAAGATACCCCGTCAACTCTTCTTTCTCAAAAAGTTCTTGTGCGTAATAATGCTCATCTCCGATGCGTTGGTAGCGAATTCCGTCCACCAAGGCGAGCCGCTTGGTTCTATTGATCGCCTCTGTAGCCAGGTCAATGAACTGCTGCGGGTTGCGTTTAAAGTCATTCAGCCGCCGACTTTGTGTGAGGATCTCAACAAGACTTCTGCGGGTTAAATGTGTTTTGTCTTGCAAATCCGTAAGCAAGTCTGGAAGCTCAATATCCGTTTCATTGATGGTCGTGTAACCGGATGCAGCCGTTTCCCTAACCATTAAACCGCCTTTACCGATAGCAATATCCGCTTTCCTGAATTGAGCCCGTGTCTTGGTGATGGGCGGGCAGTCGAGAATGGCTCTTGCGCTGTCCTCGATGAGTTTTTCATTATCAAAGTCCACCCGGTATGTGGTCTTATGTTTTATGCGGCCCCACAAAGCCTTAAAGTCATCACTTTCAAGAACGGCTTCCCGAGTGCGTACGGTGACGCGCTCATCTGCATTTTTAATGTCCAATTTGCCAGCGAGTTTACGAAGTATGTCTTTAATTGCCTGGGCTTGATCTGCATATTCGTACGGCAGCATCAGCGTGTTTTCTTTCAGTGCCGTGCGCAGGCTGTCTTGAACCTTTCCCTTGCTGTCAAGGAACTCATTTTCCTTTAAGAAATTCCAAAGTTGCTCAGACTTCTCGACACCTAAAGGTCGAACAACACCGCTTTCGTCAGTGGTTACCAGGGTTGCGAACTGGTGCTTCTCGACAATACCGAAACGAATACCGGTGTCTATCTCGATTTCTTTTTGCAGGTTCGCGGCAAACTGCTCATAACTCTCAGTCGCAATAACCGTTAGTGTATTAATATCAAAGCCACGCAGACGCTGTCCTTTCTGGTTGACGCAAAGCCTCAAACCTCGGCCGATAGTTTGTCGACGTTCACGCTCCGTACCCATGTCTCGTAGTGCGCATATTTGAAACACGTTCGGGTTATCCCAGCCCTCGCGTAGGGCGGAGTGGGAAAAGATAAATTTCAGCTTCGATTCAAAGCTGAGCAGCTTTTCCTTTTCCTTCATGATTAAGTTATAGGCGCGTTCCGCATTATCACGGTTGGCCTGATTATTTTCATCGGTTTCTGTCCAGCCCCCTTTTTTGTCGATTGAGAAATAGCCGTTATGAACCTTGCTAACATCAATATCCAGGTCAATTTTCTCGAAAAGTGTCTGGTACTCAGGTTGTTTCGCGAGCTTTCGGTATTCCTCCTCAAACATCAGGGCGTATTTACCCTTAACCTCATTTCCATCCTCAGCATATTGTCGATAATATTTAACGCTATCGATAAAAAACAGGCTGAGGACTTTGACGTCACGATTCTGCGCCGCAAAGCGCATTTCCTTATCCAGATGTTCCTTGATCGTGCGCCTAATCATCAAACGCTTCAGGTCATCAGGGTTGACACCGCCAACTTCGTCGCCGGGTTGCAAGGTGAATTCGCCGCCCGGTACACTGATTTCCATGGATTGATTGTTCTGGCCGCAGGTGATGGTTCCGATACGGCAATTCTCGTAAATCGCGCGGCCTGTTTCCTGTTCCAGATCATCGCCATCCTCAACGGTCATCACCTCGCGGCGAATGTTCCCACCTCTGGCAATATCGACTTCGACCTTTGCGGTAATGGAACCACGTTGATTGTGGGTTGAAAGGAGTTTGACATAGGCTTTGTTGTGGCCGCCTTCAATTTCCAGTGAAGCCACTTCAATCTGTTTCACCAGCTCGCGCTCATAAGCGTCAACAGCGTCCAGTCGGTGGAGCATGTGGTGTTTGTCCGCATGGGTGGCGGAGTAGCGTAAAGTGCAAAGAGGGTTCATGGCATCAAGTTCTTTTTTCCCCTGGCCTTTCAGGCCGCCATCGACACTTTGTGGC
>JABMQM010000326.1 GCA_013203195.1 Desulfobacteraceae bacterium
ATATAATAGATAAAACGTTCAAATTTTGCCTCAAATATGCCAGCAGGTCCAAATGCATCTACTTTTGGAATGTTAATCTATAAATATCAACAGGTTTGCGTGGTCCGACCCCCAATCGTCCGGCCTCTCAGCGGAAAGCAAAAAAGAAACAAATTCTCTGCGACCTTTGCGTCTCGGCGGTGATTATAAATTATCCAATTATAATACGATACCGTATTTAAGAATACGTGTACTTAGCGGTTATTTTTTCACTGACAGTTTTTCGTTAGATAATTTTTCCATCACTTTCAGTTTATCATCAGGCAGTGGATATGTGGCTGCGCAGCGGAAACCGAACAGAAAGCTGCTGTAATTGGCCGGATAACGGTCCCGGTTGGCAGATCGCAGACTTTCGGTGCCTTCCATAAAGGACCCTCCTTTGATGACGTGCTCCTCCCCTGTTTCCGGTCCCGCAGGATTTTTAGCAGCCCTTTCGCCGGTTGCATACCAGTCTTTATTCCATTGATACACGTTGCCGCCCATGTCCTGCAAGCCGTAATGGCTCTGGCCTTTTTCGTATGCGTTTACCGGTGTGGTAGCGCCGATGATATTATCATAGTTGGCCGTAGTATCATCCGGCTCCGAGGCCCCCCAGGGATATTCATTGCCGTCAGGACCCCGGGCAGCCTTTTCCCACTGGGCTTCCGTGGGCAGGTCCTTGCCGGTCCACTTGCAATAACTATGGGCGTCGTTATAGGATACCTGGGACACCGGGTGATCATCTTTGCCTTCGATCTCTGTCAATCCATCCGGTTTTTTCCAACTGGCTTCCGGTATTTTTTTCCACTTCCGGCCCATTCTCACCAATCCACTACCTTCTTTTTCAGCATCGGTTACATACTGGGTAGCCTCGACGAATTTTTGATATTGCTGATTGGAGACCAGGTATTTATCAATATAGTATTTGTCCATGTATATTTTCTGTGGCGGTTTTTCAGCCGAGTAATTATCCGAGCCCATGTTGAATTCACCGTTTTTGATCAAAACCATGACACTTTCGTCGCCGGGATAAATGATTTCATAAAAGCCTTTACTGTTTTTCACCCCGATTTCGATTTCTTCCGGTGGGGGTGGAGGCGGCCCTTTATCCCTGGAAAGAAAATAACCGACGCCGGCGCCGACTATAACCAAAACAGCTAACACAGCAGCGATCATCCCCATGGGAGACTTCTTCTTTTCTGTAACGACGACATCGTCAACGACTTCTATTTTTTGGGCGGCTACGATATCGAGAGATTTCTCCATAAGGGTTTCATCAAAGATCATGGTTACATCATCATGGGTCTCCTGATTGATCTCCATGGCCCGGCTGAATTCCGCAAAATCACTAAAACGATCGTCAGGATCCTTTTCAAGGGCCCTGGAAATGGCCTGGCTAATATTAGCAGGCAGATGTTCGGCGTACTTGTCAGGGGGATCCGGGATTTCGTTCATGTGGCTGAACATAATCTGGGACGTTTCAGTGGCGGTAAAGGGTCTGCGGCCGGCAAACATCTCGTATAAAACCAGTGCCATGGAATAGATATCGGATCGAACGTCAATTTCCGTGCTCCTGTCAAAGCGTTCAGGGGGAACGTAATGAATCGACAGCATACTGGCGGCGGTATCATGGGAGGCCGTCGTGCCCATTTTGGCGATCCCGAAATCCATGATTTTGGGAACATGATCCTCGTTGATCATAATGTTGGCCGGCTTGATATCGCGGTGCAAAATGCCGTTTTTATGGGCGTACTGAAAGGCATCCAGGCAATGTTTGGCGATATTATAGGCCGGATCAAAGGGCAGCGGGCCTTGGCGCTGGGCGATCAGTTTTTTTAATTCAACGCCCTTGACGTATTCCATGACAATACAGTAGTTTTCTCCATCCGGAAAAAACTCCATAAGCCTGCATATATTGGGATGATCCAGCTTGGCCAGGATCATTGCTTCGTGAAAAAATTTTCGTACGACTTTTTCGTTTTCCAGAACCTGGGGATTAAGGACTTTCAAGGCAACCGTCTTTCCGTCTTCGGCCGTGGCTTGCCAGACACTGCCGAAGCCTCCTTTTCCCAGCGACTTGGTAATATGATAGTCCCCCAATGTTTCGCCGATCATTTTTAATTACCTCACAAGATCTAAAAGTCTGTTTGTAACGCTTGAGATTAAATCAACTTTGTCTATCCGTGCAATCAGAACGGTGATATTGTCGGGTCCGCCGTTTTCATTGGCCTGGTCTACCAGCTTTTCAGCCACAACATCCGGTTCCCGGTATTCGTTCAGGGTGCTTACTATAACTTCATCGGAAACAACACCATGCAGGCCGTCGCAGCACAGCAGTATATACATGTTCTTTTCGATTTGCCGGTCAATCTGGTCGGCATCGACGGCTAATTCGGCACTAAGACCGATAGCTTTGGTAATGACATGCCGTTCAGGATGCGTCTCGGCTTCTTCTGCGGTAATAACGCCGGCCTTGACCAGACTTGTTACATAGGAATGGTCTTCGGTAAACTGGGTGATGTCGTTTCCGTAAATAAGATAACCCCGGCTGTCACCTGCGTGGGAGTAATACATTCTGTTTTTTGTAATAACAACCGCAGTAAGGGTAGAGCCCATCCTGGCAGTTTTAACATTTTCTGCGCCTTTTTCTATGACCTGCTTGTTAGCTTCGAGAAACGCATTGGTCAGTGATTCCGTCACATTATCAGATGCATCATTATAATATGTTTCCATGAGCGTATCAACAGCAATTCTTGAAGCCAGGGATCCTCCTCCCATGCCTCCCATTCCGTCGGCTAACGCCAGCAGGGTTCCTTTTTTGCTTTCAGCACCGTTTGCGGGCATATGATAGGAGCAATAGTCCTGGTTTTCGTCCTTTTTCATTCCGATGTGCGATGCTGATCCAATTGTTACGGAAATCATATGAATCCTGTTTCTTCTATTTTAGCCACAAAGTCACCAAAATAATCAAGGGTGAGCAGTCATCAGTGAGTAGTGACCAGTAAGGGAAACTGATTACTGATAACCGATAACTGATCACTTACATTTGTGTCTTTGCCTGCCCCGTTAAATCTTAAAGCTATTTAGCCGGGGTTGCTTTTTCTTTGTTAACCTCTGAACCCCGAACCCTGAACCCTGAACCCGTAAGTTGTTATCCCTTTTCTTCTATTTCAGCGTATCGAACAGGCCAGACAATGGCATTATCGTCCTTTTTCTGGTATCCGATTTTACCGAACCACATGTTCATCTTATAGACATATTTCGGGCCGAACTTATGTTTTGTTTTCGACCAATAACTCAGATGGGTGAGAACTCCGGAAAAAGGGTTGTTCAAGGGCAAAGCCGGGTTCTGTTGCTTTTTGTCGGAGATCTTTTTCAATTCGGAAATTGTTGGCAGTCTCCATCCGGACAAGCCTTTGTGTTTAAGGTTACGGCAGTATTCGACTGCATTTTCATAGTTTTCGGCAATCTGTTTGGGCCTCTGCATCCACATGATGCTTGTGAGCAGATCGGTGACGGTCCCATCCTTATTATCTGCAAAGCGATTTCTGGTTTTGCCGGTAAGATTATCGGTTAACGTCCCGTCGGCATTCTTTTTGAATCGTTTTTTGACAACCTTGACTGCGGCGGTTTTAAAGCCGCCTTCGGCGTTATCTTCATTTCTGGCAACCACTGAAAAATCTATGGTTCCGGTTTGACCTAATTTTTTGCTCAGCTTCCATTCGGTCCCTTTACCAATCATACCATAACGCTTTTTCCCGATCATAAGGGATACTGCTTTGGCAGGCCTGTCGGTCCTGGCAGAAAATTTAAATTTCTTTTGCAAATCTCCTGTTTTGGGGCTGACTTCCGCCGTGATGACATTGACCGGCAGGGCGGGTTCTTTGGTGGTTTTTATCTCACCGGTTTTGGGCTGTCCCTGAACCCCGCCTTTGTTTCGGGCAGTTACGCTGTAATTGCTGAGGCCCAGTTTGTCGATCCGGGCAACGTAATTCCATTGAGTAGCGGCACCTTTCATGGCAAACTGCTTGCCGTCGATATCAACATAGACCTTATCTGAAGGTGCCGAGGTGTTAACCTTGATGGTAAAGCTGTCTCCGGCATATCCTTTGCCGGGGCTGACTACACTTACGTCAACAGCTGCAATATCAGGTATGGGCAGCGGGCTTTTCTTGGTCACTATTTTTCCGCTGAGGGCACTGCCGGTTTGACCTTTGACGTTTTTGGCGATTACGGTGAATCGTTTGGTGCCGATATCGGGAATCAATTTTTTGTAATGCCAGCTGCTGCCGGAGCCTTCCATGGGATAAACCTTGCCGTCCATTTTAAGGGAGACGCCGGCGGCAATCCGGTCGGTCTTGACGCTGATCATAAACTCTTCGCCGGCATAGCCGGTCTCAGGCTTCGGCTTGACTGCAACTACGTTGCTGATGCCGGCTTCCAGCAAAATAGTTCCGTCTTTGGAACGGCCTTGGATTTCATCTACATTGGTGGAGACAGCGGAAAATTTGATGGTTCCTATATGATCGATTTTTTGAGCCAGAGACCAGTTGGTGCCGGAGCCACTCATTTTAAAGCGTTTGCCCTTGACAATCAAATAGACGCCGGCGGCCGGAGTCTCTGTCGTAGCCGTGAAACGATACTTGTCTCCTCCCAAGCCCTTCTTGGGATCTACGCTTACTTGCTTAACATTGACGACCGGTGCCCGCGGTTTTATTGTCGTAATGCGCCCTTTGCCTGGTTTGCCTTCAATGTCATTGGGGTTGATTGCAGCTACTATGAATGGGGTCTTCCCCAGTTTGTCGATTTTCAGGCTGTATTGCCACTCGGTGCCGGTCCCTTTCATGAAATGCTTCTTGCCGTCAACTTCGAGGTAAACTTCACTCGCCGCTCCATTGGTTTTGGCTGCTACCGTGAACTTTTCACCCGGATAGCCCTTTTCCGGGGTTACAACCGCATCTATAATGTCGATAACCGGCGAAGGTGCCAGCCTGGCTAAAACAAACTGGCCTTTTTGGGCCGAGGGTATCTGCAGCCGGCCGGCCAGCAGCTTTGTCCCTGCGATTTTGGCGATGGTAAATGGGACGTCATCATCAAAAAGAAAAATAAGATTTTCAAAATCGATAATTTCAAAGTCGTTTTCCGATAATAATTTATGTATATAATATGCAAAAAGGCCCATTTGATTTGTATTATTGCTTCCAGGCCAGTGCTGATCGCCGAATGCAATGACTTCCCGGGAATTTCTGGATGCTGCTTCTAAAATCTTTTCCTCATACCGCAGATTGTCCAGGGTTACGGGATTCTCATATCTTCTGATAAGTTTGCGTTTAAAGGGGGTGTCGGTGATGATCAACAGGTTTTTGGCTTTGAAATTTTCAGAAGTAAAAAATTCTTCGACAAGAGCCGAATGTTTCAACCATGTGAATTTCGATTTTTTCTTGCCGTCAATGGGAATCCAGTACGTTTCACCCTTTTCGTCTTCCGTGCTTTGCCCGGAGAAAAATACAAAAAGATTGTCTTTTTCGGTGAGCTCGCTGGTGTATTTCCCCAGGCTGGTGAGAATATTTATCAGGGTCGGTTTCTCTTTGGTATTATCGGTCAAAAGAGTGATATTGGACTTTCTGAAATTATATTTTTGGGCCAGAACGTTGGCAATCGCTTCAGCATCTGTTGCAGGACTTTGTAATTTAGGCCAGTTTTTGTAGTTGTTGATTCCGATAATGATCGCATGATTTTTACCTGTTGCTTTTATTTTTGATAGGGCTGAGAGTCCTTCCGAGGCCAGGATTGCCAGTAAAATAAACAAAAAAACGGAAACAATAGCTTTAATCGATTTTTGTGCGGTCATAAGATTCCATTTCTTTTAGTACGAGATTGTATTTAAGAAGATGGAGCGGTTTAATGAATGTATATTCGTATGATTTAATTCAGCATTTGTCAAGAAACATTCAGTTTCAAAATAAAATCGTAACA
>JABMQM010000033.1 GCA_013203195.1 Desulfobacteraceae bacterium
ACTGATTTGCGCTGTAAGCGCTTTCCTCAACTTTAGGCACTTTAGATCACTTTTGGCACTTCGAACTCCATTGGTTAAAACTGTTCTGGGATAAATAGCATAAATTTCATAACAAGGAGCTATGGATTTTACGATAGCATGGTATGTACTGCCTGCAGCATTTCTTTTAGATATTGTTCTGGGAGATCCTGAGTCTCTTCCCCACCCGATCCGATGGATGGGTAAAAGCATAACGTTTATGGAGCCAATTTTCAGAAGGTTGCCGACAGGGCCGGCTATATCCGGTGCCTTTCTTTCCGTATCTCTGATTGCAACAACCTGGGCTTTGACATCTTTAGTGATTCAAGCAACTGAATTGATTCACCCTTTTGCCGGAGACGCTCTTGAAATCCTGATAATTTATTACGCTGTATCGGCACGATCTTTAGAAGATTCCGCCTTGCAAGTCCACCGCTCCCTGCAACAGGGCCGGCTGCAAGAGGCTAAAGCCAGGGTTGCCATGATTGTAGGAAGAGACGTTGCCGACCTAAAGGAAGACGGCATCACCCGTGCCACAGTTGAGACGGTCGGAGAGAACCTTGTAGACGGAGTTGTATCTCCCCTGTTTTTTGCTGCAATCGGCGGCGCTCCCCTGGCGATGGCCTACAAAATGGTCAATACTCTTGATTCCATGATCGGTTATAAAAACGATACTTATCGGCATTTCGGAAAAATTGCCGCCAGAATCGACGATGTTGCCAACTTTATCCCTGCCCGTCTCGTCGTTGCGGTCATTGCAATCGCCGCTCAAATCCTTATCCACAGAGGTCGGCATACCTGGAAAACCGCCCTGGCTGAAGGTGCCAACCATTCCAGCCCCAATGCCGGTTATCCTGAGGCCGCCTTTGCGGGAGCCCTGTCCGTGCAACTCGGCGGTCCTAATTTCTATGAGGGCCATTTGGTTAACAAGCCATATATCGGGCATCGGTTTGGACAGACAAAACCGATCCATATAAAAAGAGCCTGTGACCTGATGATGCTGTCCGCACTGATATGGCTGGGGATGTTGTGGAGTGTGATGTCCATTTTCCGCTTTTTCCATTAATTCAACCCTAGTACTAACAAACCTGTACCAAAAAAGTTATGTTCATTCTAACCACGAAGAACACGAAGTTCACTAAGGAGAATAAAGCAAAAAAAAAAATCTTCGTGTCTCTTCGTACGCTTCGTGGTAAAAAAATACCTTAAAAAGCGAAAGTTTAGAATTAAGAAGCTAACAGGAATTTAATAATACATCAATTTAGGTAATAATGCACCCTGCCCTCCCAAAATCATATAAAGGAGCGTATCCATTCAAATTAGGCACCACCTCATTCATCTATCCTGATCATATCACACCCAATATCAAGATGCTGGCTCCTTATCTGGACGAAATCGAACTTTTGTTTTTTGAAAGCCAACCGGCCGGCATGCCGTCCCCACAGGAAATCAAGGAGATCAGGCAGCTCGCCAAAGACTTTGATCTTACGTATAATATACATCTGCCCCTCGACATATCATTAGGCGCCCCTGACCCGTCCAGGCGACTAACCGCTATAGAAACCGTCAAACAGATTATCGATTTAACCGCAACCCTCACACCTTCGACCTACACCCTTCATCTTCTCTATGATGAGGCTGAATTTGATAACGAAGGGATCAAACGCTGGCAGGGGCTCATCCGCCAAAGCATGGAGAAGCTGCTTGCCGCCGGCATCGAAGCCGAATCTATCTCAATTGAGAACCTGGATTATCCTTTTGAATGGGTAGAAAAAATCATAAACGATTTTAATCTTGCGGTATGTATTGATCTTGGCCATCTGATAGTGAATCAGTTTGATATTCAGGCAGCTTTCAACAGATATTATCGAAAAACCGAAATTATACATCTGTATGGCGTTGAAGACCGCCATGACCATCTGTCGCTGGACAAGTTGTCACCCGTCAATACCGACATCATCCTGCCAATATTAAAACAGTTTAAGGGGGTTGTGTCTCTGGAGGTTTTTTCTTACGAAAGATTAGTCACTTCATTAAATTTTTTAGAAAAATGCTGGCAAAAATATGCGAATACATAAAATTATTCAAAACCTGTCAGGGATTCTTTTGCAATCGACGCGTTTTGGATGCGCACACCAATTAATCCCCCGTTCATAATAAAGCGCAATCGATAATTTTCCCGCAACACAAGGATCTCAACCTGGTCGGTGTTTGTTTTCGTTTTTGTTGCTTTGATTAATTCATCGGCGCTGCCAATTTTCAAACCGCCATATTCAAGAATAATATCGCCTTCCATCAGCCCCGCTGATTGAGCCTGCGATCCATCAATCACACCTACCACTCTGACCGCTTTAACGGTATCCGGAAGGTTTTCCTTCTGATTGGCAAGGGGGGCCGGGTAATTGTCAGCTTGCGCACCGGGCAGCACAACAATTTGCAATAAGGCTGCGTTGCCATACTCAAAGGCATAGTTTTTTTCTCCCAAATGCCGCAGAAAATCTTTTAAAACTCTTTCCAATGATCCTTTGTTAGAAGAAAAGGTAATTTTTTCATCCTTGCGGTGCTCTAATCCTGTAATTTTAACCAGGCACTTATTCTGAATTGCAGATAGGATCTTAATCAAAGGAGTTTTGGAGGCCTGGATTGTCAGCGTATCATTTTGAAATTTGACAATTTCATCAATAATGCCGTCCTCAGCCATTCCTGCAGCAGACCCTGAAAGCAATATTAAGAGGGTCAAAAGGACCTTTCTATATGATAAATATCTGGTGTTCATAATCCCAACCCTGGCATGCCGGAACCAAAAATATTTGCCACAAAGACA
This sequence comes from Desulfobacteraceae bacterium, assembly GCA_013203195.1. Classification (GTDB taxonomy): domain Bacteria; phylum Desulfobacterota; class Desulfobacteria; order Desulfobacterales; family UBA11574; genus Desulfatibia_A. Next base: position 2,843 of record JABMQM010000033.1, read on the forward strand.
ATAAGACACAAATATCATTGTGTGTTTTACAATCACCGCAAAGACGCTGAGACCGCAGAGAGAATTATTGTTTTGCATTTGCCGCTGAGACGCCGGCAAATGCAAACCATCATGCCTTCGGCAAGCTTTTGTCAGTTAAACCCCGCCCGAAGGGCTTGGGTTTATTTCTTTTCGCCCTTCTCGGTGAAAAGAAATAAGGAAAACACCTTCGCGTCCTCTGCGCCTCTAATGAGCGAAGCGAATGGGCGGTGAAAAAATATGTCAGTCATAAAATACGTCATCGAATTTACGAATTAGAGGACTTAGGTATTAATGAACTGGCGACAATCTCGACAATGCTCTTCACCTCGATTCCCATATCATACGCCTTGATAAGATCACGAATTTGCGTCATACAGTTAAAGCAGCCGGTGGCTACAATTTTGGCTCCGGTCCGGCGAATCTGCTCGACTTTCGTCTTACCCATTTCAATACGTTTTTGAGCATAATCGGTTGAGGCCCCCAGTCCGCCGCCGCCACCGCAGCAATAATTCAAGGCTCCATGGGGCTGCATTTCTACAAATTGAGAAGAAAGCGCATTCAATATATCTCGGGGAGGCTGAACAACTCCGCCGCGCCGTGCTATATTGCAAGGATCATGGTAAGTAATGGGTCCTTCAACAGCATCTTTTTGCAGTTTTATTCTGCCGGTTTTGATATAACGGTCAATCAACTCGACAATTGTTAAAACAGGAAATGCATGGCGTTTACCCAGATATTTTTCTGACTCCCAGCGGATGACCCGGTATCCGTGACCGCATGGTGCCAGGACAATGCTTTTGGCATTGATCTTTTCTCTGGCGTCCAGCACGCGTTGGGTTATGCGCATCATATTATCTTTACTGCCCTGATAATAGGCATAATTGACAGGGTCAAAATCGTATGACGAAAGGGTGTAATCTTCTCCGGCCGCATGCAAAATACTGACAGGGTACATCACCAGAAACGGCAAGTCTCTTACTTCCAAAGGATGAGGAATATAGAGGACTTGGGCGCCTTCTTTGTCGATGGGAATTGAAAAATTTTCCACCCCCAGCTCGTCTTCCATCTCTTCTGCAATCCATTCGATCGTCTCTACGAAGTCATCGGTAGAAAGGCCCAGGTAATTACCCACCTCACACGCTGTTTGAACCGGGCTTGTCAGCCCGGAAGGCTGTCGCCCGATACTGCAAAGCATGGCCCGGGCCAGGTGCAGAATTTCCCCGGTGTTGATACCCATGGGGCAACTCAGGGCACATTTGCCGCATAAAGTGCAGTCTTCATAAGCTGTTTTAAACAGCTTGGTAATCTGGCGGTCGTCAAGGGGTTCTCTTTTTGTTAAAAATGAGGGGCGGAATTTAAATCGAGTGAAATGTTTTTCTAAAATTGCAGATAATCTTTCGAATTTAACAGCCGGTATCAGATCGGGATCTTTTGTGGAACAGTAGTAATGGCAGGCATCCGCGCAAATACCGCAGTGGATGCATGTATTCATCATAAACAGAACCTGTGCACTGAGGTTAGCTTTCAAAGAAATTCGCATTTGCTCTATCTGCCGGTCGCTGTTTTGACGATGAGTTTCCGCAGGCTTTTCTTTGATGGCAGTTTCCTCAAAGTGGCCGCCATTTTCTAATTCATCTTCCATAAATTTTCCTCATACCTCTTAGTACATGTATTCGTAAATGCGGTGACGTATTTTGTGACAGGGCACCTATTCATACAAATTGGGACCTTTTAAGTGCCTAAAGTTTGAAGTGCCTAAACTGAGCTAAAGTTATGGAACTCGCCTCTCGCG
>JABMQM010000327.1 GCA_013203195.1 Desulfobacteraceae bacterium
ATAGCTCTACAGATTCATTTTTTTTCAAAGAACAAAAACGGTATCGGTCACATGCAAGAACCTAACCGGACATTACTGATTTTTATAATGATAAAGCGAAGCGATTCTTTATGACCAGCATCAAGTATCAAGCATCCGGCATCGCTTCGTTCTACAGAATTAAAGTGTCATATGCTAAATTACTACTTGCCGGTTTGAGGCTAAGCTTCACAGAAAAATAACGGAGGTTTACAATGAGTAAAAAACCGATTAGTACAAAATCAAAGTCAATAAAGGCTTCAAGAACAAAACATGCGAAGTCGCCGCGATCTACAAAAAGTCTGCCAATAATCATTGCAGTGGTCATAGTGATTTTCATAGGCGGTTACTTTTACGACAAAAACTCTCGGGACTATCCAATGGCTATTAAGGATGTGTTTGCAGCGAATATCGATGCACTAAGGGGTGGTGAGACGCGCCCGACACTCTCTCCGGCACTGTTTGTCGGAAAGGCTGCCAGGACCTATAAAATAGCCCGAGAAAATCCAGAACTGCTCGACAGCATTTACTGTTACTGCAACTGCAAAAAAAGTTTCGGGCATAAGAGCCTGTTGACATGCTTTGTCGACAAACACGCGCTTAACTGTGATATCTGCCAGGACCAGGCTTTATATGCCGATTCACTTTATCAAAAGGACAATGACATCGCCAAGGTGAGAGTAGCTGTTGATAAAAGGTTCTGGCGGCCTTTACGCTAAAACCTTGATTGAACGAGCCCTTAGTCCCTTAGTTGTAAAGTTTGTGTATTTTGTGGCAAAACTTTTTCGTATCCATTCATGGAGTAATTGAGCTAGTGGAAATGCCAAATAACAAATTCCAAAAAACAAATAAATTACAATGACCGAAATTCAAAATTCCAAACCTTATAATCGTGAAGAAGGCCAAACGAATTTAAAAAGATATTTTCATCAATACGGAAAAATTAAAATAGTTTAGTTCTTTAGTATTTGGAATTTGGAGCTTGTAGTTTGGAATTTATTTGAAATTTGATACTTGTGATTTGTTATTTCCGGTTTATCCGGGTTAGGGCAATAGATACTTGATAACAACAAACCCTAAAACAAGCAGCACCGTGAAGGCAACCGCCAGGATATTAAAATATTTCTCGATAAAACCCTTAATTTTGGACCCGAAAATATATATAAGCCCCCCCACTATAAAAAAGCGGGCTGAGCGAGATACCAGGGATGTCAATACAAAGACCGAGAAATTGATTTTAAATACCCCGGCCGCAATCGTAAAGACCTTGTAGGGTATCGGAGTAAATCCCGCAACACCAACCGCCCAGGCGTCGTATTTATTGTAAAGAGCCCCAATGTATTCAACCTTTTCCCCCAAGCCATAAAAATCGACTATGGGGCTGCCGATTGACGCCATAAACTGCCATCCGATCAGATACCCGAAGCATCCTCCCAGGACGGAGCCGGCCGAACATATCAGGGCATATTTCAGTGATCTTTTGGGGACAGCGACGGCAAGTGCTATTAGCAGGATGTCAGGGGGTATTGGGAAAAAAGAGGATTCACAAAATGCTAGTAGAAATAAGGCCCACGTTCCGTAAGGTGTTTCCGCCCAAGAGAGTACCCAATCATAAAGGCGACGAAGCATTTATTTTTCACTCCAGCCATATTCACCCACAAGTTTGACAAAGCGGCAACCGCCCAAATTGGTTTTGTGGATACCACGTTCATTTTTGTAAAGTTTAATCAGTTCCTGAGAATACTGATTTCCAACGGGAATCACCATGCGTCCTCCCACAGCAAGTTGGCTGACCAGAAATTTGGGGATTTCAGGGGCACCGGCGGTAACGATAATACCGTCAAAAGAACCCTCGTTTTCCCACCCTATGGTACCGTCGGAATATTTAGTTACAATATTGTGATACTTAAGTTTATCGAAAAGTTTGCGGGTCTGTACAAATAATGGATAAATTCTTTCTACGGTATAAACACGAAACACGATTTCCGCTAAAACTGCAGCCTGATATCCTGATCCTGTTCCGATTTCAAGTACCCGATCACCCTCACCAGGTTGCAAAGCCTGAGTCATCTCAGCCACAATATAAGGTTGTGAAATAGTTTGCTGTTCGCCAATAGGCAGTGGAAAATCTCCATAGGCCTGATCCCTAAGGGCTTCACTTACAAAAAGATGTCTCGGAACTTTACGAAGCGCAGCAAGAACTTTAGAATCCGTGACACCGCGGGCCTCAATCTGATTTTTCACCATTTCCTGGCGCTGTCTTTCATATTTCATTGTGTTCTAGCAGGCAATCTCGTTAGTGTCCATCCATAAATGAGTATTTTTGTTCAAGATCAAGCCTCCGGCCCGTGGGGCCTACGCCCCAGAGGGGCATGGGAATAAAATAACCGCAGGCATATGTGTAATATTCCGAGG
>JABMQM010000034.1 GCA_013203195.1 Desulfobacteraceae bacterium
ACAATGACCGAAATTCAAAATTCCAAACCTTATAATCGTGAAGAAGGCCAAACGAATTGAAAAAGATATTTTCATCAATACGGGAAAAATTAAAATAGTTTAGTTCTTTAGTATTTGGAATTTATTTGAAATTTGATGCTTGTGATTTGTTATTTCCGGTTTGTCCGGGTTAGGATTTAGACAATGAAAAATAAATACTATTTATTGCTATTTCTTATTACAATAATGCTCCCGGCCACAGGCTATGCACAAGGCCGGACAACAGCTATTGACACGCTTGTCGTTGACCTCTGGCCTGATTATGATAGAGCCTCTGTCCTGGTCTTGTTAACCGGTAAGCTATCCGCTGACACGAAGTTACCTGCAACCGTCATTTTTCCAGTTCCGGAAACAGCCCGGTTGAATGCGGTTGCGCGCATTGACAGCAGTGACGGCGTCATGAAAGATGACATCCTTTCCGGCCCGGCCCCTGGCGGATTCAGGTTCACTACCCCCGATTTACATTTTAGGGTGGAATACTATCTTCCTTATGCCGTCAATAGCAACCGGCGCACCTTTAACTTTACCTGGTTAGCTGATTTATCCGTTAATAGTTTTCAATTAAAGGTGCAGCAACCAATATCTGCAAGTTCCCTTGCCGCTGAGCCTGCGGCCGTGGATGTATCAAAAGGTCAGGACGGGTTTACCTATCACGCCTTTCCTGTAAAGGCTGTCCCGGCCGGGCAGTCATTTGCAGTGGACGTGGATTACACAATGACCACGGCTCAGTTGTCGGCTGCAAGTTTGGCTCCGTCCGGTACAGGAGCACAAAAACCCGGGATACCTGCCACATCAAACACTGCTTCTGGCAATAACCGGATTATCGCAGCTGTTATTGTGGGTAGTATAATTTTAGTAATGGTCTTTGTTTGGCAGATTGCCACCCGCAGAACTGCGTCCAACCGGCCCATAACTCAAGATGCAAAGGATAAAAAACAGTCTCACGCAAAATTTTGCCGTAATTGCGGCGACCCGATTGATAAAGATGACGGGTTTTGCCGCAAATGCGGAACGGACTTGTAAGGTGAATACTTTTTATCCAAATGAGTAGCCTTCCAGAACGAAAGCCGGTTACTTTTTATCCATTTTTTCACTTCCTCCCGCAACAAAAGTATACTGCTTTTAATATTGGAGCGAATATCACCATTAAAATTATATGGTTAAGCATTATTGCTACAATGTGGCATGGCATTTGCTATAGATATAACTAAAAGCAAAAACTTTAAAGAGGAAATATTGCCATGAAAAAAACAACAACTTCATCAGAAATTTTTATCGATCCTGTCTGTATGATGCAGGTGGCCTCCGGCAACAAAAATCTTCTGTTTACTCACCAGATGCGCACTTACTATTTCTGCGCTGAAGCTTGCTGCAAAGCTTTTCAGAAAAATCCCGAGAAATACTTGAAGCTAAAGGCACCTAAGCGTAAAGGCTTGTGGGGCCGTTATCTGGAGCGGCTGAATAAGGTCACCGGCGGAAGAGCGCCTCAATGCCACTGAAAGGAGATTAGAACCATGCAAAACTTAATTACACTCATTTTTGTAGGTCTGTTTGTGTATCTAATGTTTTCCAGAAAAGGCGGCATGGGCTGCTGTGGCGGCCATGGGGGCCGTAAATCCGAACAGGATCAAAAAGTAAATATGGGGAAATCATCTCATAGAGACGGTGGGGATGTGATCGATCTTCGCAAGGATGAATATACAATCCTGCCGACCAAAGACGATGAACGCCCCCGAAACCAAAGGAGATGATTCATAAGGATAACTCATGGCTGCAAATGAAAGCTTGATAAAAGGATCCGTTACATTTCTTTATTTATTAATCGGATTAGAAATTGTCATTATGATCAGCCCTTTTGCGGGCTATTTTTATGCCGGGTATGGGCCGTTACTCGATTTTCTCTATGGCATCAAAACAACTGCATGGTTAACAGGGTTTTTTCTGCCACATGCCGTCGCCTCAAAAAATAATTTGCTCAATTTTTTGAATGCCTTGGGCCGGAGCCTTTTTTCCTTGGGCCTGATTGCTTTTTTAGTTGGAGCTGTGCAAGTTTACACAGCAAAATTCCGCCGAAAAGGGATCGTTTCCTCTATGCTGTACCGTTGGGTCCGCCACCCACAATATCTATTTCTCGCCATATCAGGACTGGGGTTGTTGCTATTCTGGCCCCGCTTTTTAATTCTTGTCCTCTATATCAGCATGTTGTTTGTCTACTACATCCTGGCCAGGAATGAAGAGGATAGGATGCTCAAGCTACATGGCGATAGCTATGCTGCCTACATGCAGCGTACCGCTATGTTTGTGCCGGGAGAACCCGGCAAAAAAATCTTTCGCGTTTTTTTCGGCTGGATCAAATCGCCGACGCTGGCTCTGGCAGTGGCCTATGGAGTCACCTTGTTTTTTGTACTCCTGGCGGCGTTCGGCTTACGTCATTATACAATATCTCAAATTTCTACAATTTATTTGCCGGAAAAACAGATAACGGTAGTTTCTATTTTACCACGCTCCGATCAAGCTATTAAGGATACTCTGGATGCTGCATATGAAGACAGCATTATTAAATCGATTCTTTCAAAATACCGGCAGGAAGGCCACAAAGGGTTTCTGGTTCATTTGATGCCTGCTCAATACATGATGCAAGGACTTTTTGTAACGCCTTTTAACTCGGAAGAGAAACCTATCAGAAAATCCTCATGGAGGAATGTCGTGGGTTTTATTTTTCCATTTCTCAGTCACCATAATCATCAAGAAATGATGGGGCGGATGAATAACAAAGACGTGCGCTTGGTCTTTTCGCAGCTAACATGGCCTGATGGAAAATACGCTACAGCAGATAAGGCATTGAACTTTTCAGTGAAACATCTACCCCTGCTAAAAGTGGACATAGATCTTGAAAAGAATTCTGTACAAGAGGTGGAAAAGACTCTCCAACAAAATTTTTGGGGGCAAATGCCGATGCCATCCTTTTGACGAATGAGGTTAAGAAAAAAATACATAACAATCACGGCATTACTGCTTGCCAATTTCGTCCTGATAACTTCCGAAGGCGTAAGCTTTGCGCTGGAAAATGCTTTAGCCAAAGCAACAGAAACCTCTGGCCTTGAAACAGGCCGATTGTTTCGCGATATGCGTATCATCGAAGTCCCCCGTATCGCCCCGCCGGTAGAAATCAGCCTTTTAGACCTACACGAAAAGCAGGTTACTCTCGCTGATTTCAAAGGTAAGATTGTGTTTCTTAATTTTTGGACCACATGGTGTCCCGAATGCCGTATTGAGATGCCTTTAATGGAAAAATTACATAAGCGGTTTCAAGGTGAAGATTTTGCCATGGTTGCCGTTAATTTGCGGGAGCCTGCAACACGGGTGAAAGACTTTTTCGACAAGCATAAGTTGACTTTCACAGCGCTTCTGGATTCAAAAGGGAAAATATCATCGCGGTTTGGGATAAGAGCCGTTCCGACCACCTTTATTCTGGACAAAGAAGGAGGAATCATCGGCAAGGTTTTCGGATCCCGTGAATGGGACAGTCAAAAATCGTTCGCTCTCTTTGAACATTTGATTAGTTTCCATCCATAAATGGCTATTTTTCCGATGATCTTCGTTCTCCGCGGGTTTCCGCCCTCAACGTACTAAACTACGCCTCCCCGCAACAGCGGGACAAGCGGGCGAAAAC
>JABMQM010000328.1 GCA_013203195.1 Desulfobacteraceae bacterium
GGGTTACCTCTCGAAGACGTTCACACGTTCAGAGTTACTTTTTTGTTAACCTTTCTAACTAGCCCCGAACCTTGAACCTATGAACCCTGAACCCCGAATCCGTGAACGGTTAAATATTTGATGCGCTTTTATAATTTTGGTATTTTCCATAACCGGAACATGAAATTAAAGCCAAGCAAAACGGACTGGATAATTATCAACCATTGAACAATCGCAGCATAACCGCTTATGGCATAGGCAATAATACCGAGAGAAAGATAAAACAGTCGGGTGTCGCTGCCGGCGCAAAGCCAGCAGAAAAACGGTTCGGCTCTGTTTTTTGGATAATTTTGATTGAATACGGAACGAAACTTTTCCGATGATGCCGTAATAAGAAATACTGAACCCATATAAGCAAAAAAAATGGCTCCCCATGAGACATCAGGCCATGCTTTATGCATTGAAAGCATGAGGGCACCCACAATAAGGAATTCGGCTGTCCGGTCGACCATGGTATCATAAAAATCACCAAGCCTGCTTGTGCTTTTTGTGAGGCGCGCAATTTCTCCGTCCACACATGACCAGATGCCGAAGATCTGAATAAACACCACTGCGGTGATAGAATATCCCAGGTATAAAAACAGAGCGGCCAAGAGAGCAAGAATGAAATCGATACGTGTCGCCGCATTAGCGGAAATCCCTCTACGCACACAAAAGCCGGTTATGTAGGCGGAGAGTCGGCGCTGGACCAGATAACAGTAGGTGCCGTCACTCGCTTTTTTCGCGAGTTTCGGATATTTAGTATCATACCCGGAATCACCGGTATCATTTAAGCCTGCTGTGTTACCTTGGTTTCCCAATAATACCTCACAGTAAAAAAGTTGAAGTCTGTCAATTATACTTTACTTGCTGTGACCCTAATTGAGCTTTATATCTTTCTTAACCACATACTCTTCGAGATGACCGAGGAATTTTGTAATGTCATGCTTTGTAATGGCACCCATGTTTGCCAGGCGGAAAGTGTTTTGTATTGCGCCTTTACCCGGATATATCGTAAAACCCCGCTTGTAAAGAAAATCATGCATTTCAGTGAAACAGTAATTTTCATCTTCAGGCTCGATAATTGCCGTCAGTATCTTGGCACGATATTTTTTCTCGACCAGAAACCGGAAACCGAGCATTTGCAGGCCTTTTTTAAGAACTTCATACATTTCGGCATACCTTTTTTCCCGGTTCTTTTCTGTTTCCAGAAAATATTCGTTGAGCGCCTGTCGCAGGGCATAGAAAAGCTGGACCGGCGGTGTGAACTGCATTTCATGCTTTTGGGTAAAAAAGAAGTAGTTCTGATAAAGATTAAAATAGAAATTCCGCGGTTTGATCTCCTTTGTCTTTTCAAGGGACTCTTTTTTACAGATAACAAAGCTGAGCCCTGCCATTCCCTGGATACATTTATTTGCCGAGGCCGTAAGATAATGAATTCCGGAATCCTTAATATCAATAGGGATACCGGCATACGAGGACATGGCATCTACAATTACTTCAACCCCAAATCTTGCGGCCGTACGGGAGATTGTGGTGATATCATTTAAAATTCCCACGGTTGTCTCGTGATGAACCAGTGCAATATGGGAGATATCCTGTTGGTACTGTTCGAGCAATGCTGCAACCTGGTTGCAATCGACCGGCTTACCCCAGTCTATATTGTAATCGATGTGGGATATGCCGTAACCGTCACATATCTGCTGCATCCGTTTGCCGTAGGCGCCGTTGCTGATGATAAGCACCGCTTTGTCATGCGGGACAACCGAGCTCAAACAGGCTTCAACCGCACCGGTGCCGGATGAAGCAAAAAGCACGGCTTCATACACCCCTGCACCATGAACAACCCTGACCAGGTCCTGTCTGATACCTTCCACCAGGTCTCCAAACTCTTTTTCCCTAGGGCAGATATCATTAACAACCATGGCATGTTTAACCGTATCGGTCGTGGTGGCAGGCCCCGGGTTGAGCAGAACATGTCTTTCGACTCTTTTCGAGATAATTATTTCTGAGTCTCTTTGTTCAACTAAAGGGTAGATCTTTTCACGGGCTTTATTTAGATGATTTTCATCGTCTATCTCTATCCATGCCAGGTTGTCTATGCACTGGTAATGGATGGCAACGTTATCACTTGCGTCGACAAGGCAATCTTCGTACTGATATTGACTGTTATGCTTACATTTTTCGGGGGCAAGATCCGTCATGTGCTTATATAGTTCCAGCGAGATCTTTGAGATACCTACCAGTTCGCCTCCCAGGCATTTAATATCATCACGGCGTTTTGACATGTTAACGACTCTGTCATCGCTGACACCAACGTAGACTTCATCACCCGCTCCGGTTTTACCAGAGAGTAATATGCAATTATCCATAGGAAAATGCTGGAGTGCTTGCAGGGCATTGTACTCATAAACCAGGTCGGATTCTAAAAGCAAAAAATCACTATTAACAGACTGAGAGGCGGTATAAAGAGACAGCATACTGCCGGTTGTTGCAAAATCCGGGTTCAGTATCGTACGGACAAAGGGGTATTTTTCAGAAAGTTGATCATAGAACTGATGGCAATAGCCGGTTACAATCACAATATCGGTTATTCCGGTGCGAACAAGTTTGGCAATCGATTCCTCGACAATCGGTCTGTTTCCCAATTTTAAAAATCCTTTGGGACGGTCATCGAGTGTGCCCCTGAGACGGGCTCCGAGCCCGGCCCCTAATATCACCGCTTGTCGAACGTTAAACATATTACTCCTTTTACTGAATATTTCCGAGGTATTCCATGAATCGTTCTTTGACCTGTACCGGTTTAACCGACGGCCTGCCTAAGCCAGTCGGAACACCCGAGCGTGTTTTGAGATGTATAAAGACGGGCTCATTCTGCTCCATTGCCTGGGTCAGGCAGCTTTTAAATTCAGCGAGCACATCGGTGGACAATACATGGGTGTATCCAAAACCCTTCGCGATTACCGGAAAGGAGACATTATCGGATAGAGTCCTCTGTCCGCCGGTTGATTCGTGTATCTCATTATCGAGAAGAATGTGAATTAAATTGTGTGGAGCGCAAGAGCACGTTGTTGCCATGGCGCCTGTTCTCATAAGCAATGCTCCATCGCCGTCAACCACAATCACTTTTAGCCCCGGTTTGTGAAGGGCGATACCGGTTCCAATAGAAAGCGCGCACCCCATGGAACCGACCATGTAAAGCTGGTTGTCGCGGTCATCGAGCATATACATTTCACGCCCGTTAAAACCTGTTGTTGCAATGACCGCGGTTCCTTTGCCTGAAATTGATTGGATAACCATTAGTGCTTCGTTGCGGGTCGGCCTTTTATTGTACGGGAGGCGGAAGTTTTCTTCATGGGAAACAGTATGATGTATGGATCTGGTTTTATCTAATGAGTTCAGCTTATAAGGTTCGACAGCGCCTTTGCGCATGACAAATGCAAAAGGGAGGCCCTCTTTAGCCATGAATGCCTCTGCATGTTCAAAAGCCGCCGTGATTTCATCGCTTGATTCTGGAAAATATGACCATCCGATGCGCATGCTTTCCAGCAGAGCCGTTGTGATTTCCCCCATGAGTTCATGCTGCGGTTCATCTTGGGGACCGCCAGGCTCACCACGCAGGGTAACAA
>JABMQM010000329.1 GCA_013203195.1 Desulfobacteraceae bacterium
GTTAGAAGACACCCCTAAAATAGTGCGTGGTAATAGGCAGTTACGCTATATAGAAAACTTGTTTACAAATATGTCCGGACCAATATGGCGTAAATATATTGATTTTTCTATGGGAGCTCATTGCGGCGCGATTTTTTATAAAACTTATGGAACTCAGAAAGTTTTCCTGGGAAACACCATTAACCAAGCCTCCAGATTTCAAGCTTTGTCAAAAACTTTTTCAGATTACAACCTTTTCTTCAGCCAGGAAGTTTCCAGCCGTTTGGGTAAAGCCATAAAAGACCCCAAGCTCTTCTCAACGCTTTCAACAAAGTGGTTTAAGGATCTAGATAGAATTGAAATAAAGGGTTTCGGTCCCACCGCTGTCAAAACAATCGAAAGGAAGCATGTGGGCAGTGTTAAAGAAAAATTGATACCCTAACCCGCTTTTTTCATGAAGAATTTTCCATCGGCAGCATCGAAAAGTTTTCCGTGATTTAGCAACAAGGTGTGATGAGCCAAAGAATCGACCTGATAACGGTCATGGGTTGTAAAAATGATCGTTATTTTTTTTTGGTCATTTACCTGCCGCAGAATGTTTATTATCGCTATCTGATTTTCCACATCAACGCTTGAAGTGGGTTCGTCGCATAAAAGGACTTCAGGATTAACTGCCAGTGCCCGGGCAATCGCTACCCGCTGTGTTTCGCCACCGGAGAGTCGATGTGCCGGCGCCTGAGCCAGATGCTGCATTCCCACCAGTGCAAGGGACTCTTTGATAATGCGATCTCTTTCTTTTTTAGGCATTTGTCTTACTTTAAGGCCAAATTCCAGGTTCTTGTGGACCGTAGTTGTAAAGAGGATGGGGTGCTGTTCTACCATTACCACTGACTTGCGCAGGGGTTGCAGGCAGAATTCGGTAAATTGGATTGGTTGCCGGCAGTAATAGATGTTTCCCGTTGTGGGCGGATCCAGAAAACCGAGAATGTTCAAAAGGGTGGTTTTCCCGGCGCCGTTATGTCCCAGCAGGGCGTAAATCCGTCCTTTTGTTATTTCCAAAAGCGGGATATCAAGGACAGTCCTGGTTGCGTAGACCTTGGTGAGTTTTGAAATTTTATAAACCTTCAAATCCTGGTTTTTCCCTGAAAAAAATGGAACATAAGATTAATCGTAAAACTTAGGCCCAGCAGGATAATTCCCAGTGCCACGGCCAGTGCAAACTGCCCTTTGTCGTATTCCAGGGCCATCGCCGTGGTCATGGTGCGGGTAAATCCCCTGGCATTTCCTCCCAGCATCATGCTGATACCAACCTCGGCAATTACCCGGCCGAAAGCGGCGATAACCGCGGCAACAATTCCGAAACGCGCCTCTCGTAAAATTACAAAGGCGGTTTGCCGGCGATTGGCGCCCAAGGTCATGGCGGTTTTACTATAGCGCTCGTCGATTCTGCTGATCGCGGCAATGGTAAACGTCGCTACAATCGGCAGGATCAAAATGGTCTGGCCGATGATCATGGCCTTCTGAGTGTAGAGCAGATCCAGCGGCCCGAGGATGCCCCGGCGCGAAATAAACGCATAAACAAAAAGGCCGATAACAACCGTTGGGAGCGCCAGCAGGGTATTCAAACAGGTGATCACCATACGTTTGCCTGCAAAAGATTCAAAAGCAATAAAAAACCCGAGCGGTATCCCCATCAGGCTGGCAAGCACCGTTGAGGTGCCGCTCACCTTTAATGAAACCGCCACAATAGAGACTATCTCCGGGTCAAAAGAAGCGACCAGCAGAAGCGCTGAAAAAAAACTGTCAACCAGAAGATCCATAGTTTATTGTATTATTAGTAAAATGGGATTTAGAAGCTCCCGGCAGCCCCCCGAAGCGAGGCAGAAGCGGGACGGAGGATACACACGCTGTAATGGTTCATGATACCTGCCGGCTGTTTCTCCCGGGATAAATCATTTTCCCTGAAAGCTTAACATCGTATCCTGCTTTATCCTGAATCAGATTCCTGAAGACGTCTTCCTGGAGCAGTCCGAGAAAGCTCTGAATCCCCTCATCAAAGAATCGCTCTTTGGATATCATGAGATCGTATCTTTCCCAGCGCAACGGAACGAACCCGATATTCAGCAGTTCGGCCACCGCCCGTATTCCCGGGCCGGCATCCGCACGGCCGGCAAGAATTTCAAGGCCTACATCCAAGTGCCTATGAACATCACGATGATACCCTTCAATCTTTTCACCGTTAATCCCGGCTTTTTTGAATTCCCGGTCTAACAGCAGCCGAGTACCAGTGCCCAGCGGTCGGTTGATTATACGCAGCCCCGAACGAGCAAGGTCAGCAGCACTGGAAATACCATCAGGATTGCCCTTCTTCACCAGGATGCCTTGCTCCCGCTTGCAGAAGTTGACCATCACCGGCATGGCATCGAGCTCCTGGGTGGCAAAATCAAAGTTGTATTCGGCCTCATCGTCCTGGAGCAGGTGGCTGGATGCAATGTGACAAAGGTTCCGTCTTAAGGCCTTTAAGCCTCCCATGCTTCCCAGGTTGCCAAATACCGCCACATGATCCGAATAAAGAGTATTAAAAAGGTTTATGGTCCTGTCTAAAAGAGGATCATTGCTGCCGGCGATTATCAACAGGCCGTGGTACGGCGGTAACTGAAAAGTTGCATCAGGGTAATTGATGGTATTGGTCTCAATCCACTGCTCCACCAGATGCCGCGGAAAAATCCATTTGCCCGTAACCTTTGTGGCCGGCAGGCCCTTTTCGGAAATCAGAGTGTACACCATCTTTTCATTTATACTTAAAAGCTGTGCCACTTCTTTTGTAGACAAAAATGCTTTCATTTTTTTTATGTTTGGTTTTATGGTAACCGAGATTTATACATATTTTTTATGTCATTATTTGTCAATATAATATTATTTATCAATTTAATGTGGTTTATAACAACCAAAACAAACCATCAGAAATATACTCAAACAGCACACGCTTGCATTCTATTTTATCGCATCCGGATAAAAAAGCTGTTTTCCTAACAGCCGATAATTTAAGATAAGGGACTGCCCCTTGGCGGAAACCAGCCAGTTGGCGAACTGCTCCGCCAGCTTGTGCTGCACATGGGGATGCTTGGCCGGGTTTATCGGAATCACGCCATAGGGGTTGCTAAGCATGGGATCGCTTTCACATAAAACTTCAAGATCGAGGCCGGCATCGCGGCCATACTTGTATTTGATATACGTTCCTCGATCCGCCAGGGTGTAGGCCCTTTTTTCATCGGCAAAGGTGATGGTTTTACCCATACCTTGCCCAATGGAAAGATACCATGTTTTAGACCCGCTGGGTTGTACAAAACCGACGGTCCTTTTATTCCCTTTTTTAACGATGGTGCTTTCTTGGGTGTCCAGATTCAGACCGGTTGCCTTCCACAAAGCTTGCTCTTTGGTATGCGTCCCGCTATCATCCCCACGGGAGACAAACAAGGCTTTGGCAGCGGCGATTTTTTTCAGGGCAGCCGCTGCCTGGTTCAGGCCGTCAATGCCGGCCGGATCATCAGAAGGTCCCAGAATAACAAAATCGTTGTGCATCACGGCATAACGCTTGGTTCCATATCCGTCCCGAATAAATTTCTCTTCCCTGGCCCTGGCATGCACAAAGATCACATCTACGTTGCCGTCAATTCCATCGCGAATGGCAGCCCCGGTTCCCTTGGCAAACACCTTGACTCGGATGCCGGTCTCTTTAGTGAATTCCGGCAACAGGACATTTAGCAGACCGGAGCTCTCGGTGCTTGTTGTTGTAGACATTTTAATTGTCTTTAATTCTCCTTGGGCCTTAAAGGGAAACAGCAAAAGGACAAGGCAAAAAAGAACCGCAGGGCTAATCCATTTGTTCAAACCTTTACATTTCCGCTCCATGCACACCTCTGTTTTGGTCTAAAAATGCATCAAAATGACATTTTCATCAGCAATTGTCCGGCTGTTGGCGATACTGTTGTCATCAAGCACCATATTAATGCTTTACGTGCTTGCAATACTTTATAAGTTTTTATGGGTCAATAATTGTTTTTGTTCCAACCAAAATAAAGCTTGTGCGAACCCATAGCAACTCATAATAACCGTATTTCTGGGAAAAGTTCTGAAGGGAAGGAAATTTGTGGAAAAAATGAGTAGGCGCAGAGGTGGTAGGTACCCGTATTTGCAGATTCATTCCATGAAAAATTCGGGCTAAATTATTCCGGCCTCGCGCAGGAATAATTCCACATCTTGCCAGAAGACGTCCCAGTTGGGAGGGCAGTCGTTGTGTCCGCTTGCATAGGTTACCATTGTGCCTTTTTTGGCCGTTTGATAGAGGGACAGGCCATGTCGGTAGGGGATGACTTCGTCGAACTTGCCATGCATAATCAGAATCGGTCCGTGATAGTTTTGAACAGCTTGAAAATTGTCGAACGGATCCCGGACCAGAAAACCGGGGGCCATATATTTCGCGGCAAACGAGCGGGCGCTTATAAATGTGGACATCAGGATGAGCGCTGCCGACGGCCGTTGAGCGGCCAGGGTGCACACCGCACCCCCGCCAAGGGAACGACCGAACAGAACTATTCTGGCAGCATCAACATCTTTACGTGCAGCAAGAACGTCATAGGCGGCCGCAAAGGTTTCGCCAATACTGCTTTGGGAAGGCGACCCTTCCGATCGACCGTAACCGGGGTATTCCACAAGCAGGACCCCCATTCCGAGACGATTGAATGTCTGTAGTTCTTGCGGCCAAAAGTCGATTAGTTCCCCGTTTCCGTGTGCAAAAATCACCGCTGGGGCCGGTTTTGATCCGCGGTCTTCGCCCGGCGGTAAAAACCATGTTTCAACCTTCCCGAAACTGGTAGCCACCCAAATTCGTTCCAGGCCTGCAATGTCCGTATTTTCTGCAGGCACCTCAATTAAACCACGCGGGAACATCATCTGCCGCTGCATCAAAAAAAGCAGGCCGCAGTAAACAAGGTACAAACCCAAGGGCCATGCAGCAACTTTAATGATGGCATTCAACTTCATACTCCTGAGTGTCCGATTTTTATTGCCTTGAGACTTTTGCGAAACGGTCGATGTCCGTTGTCTGTTGTCCGTAGCTAATTTAGAGGAATTAAAGGATTGATTCATAAATCTTTAGCCAAAGCGTTATTATAACGCCGGATAAATCGAGTTAGATTTACA
>JABMQM010000330.1 GCA_013203195.1 Desulfobacteraceae bacterium
CACAAATATCAGTGGTCAGTTATTGTTAATCAGCAATCAGTTTTCCTTACTGATCACTTCTCACTGATGACTGCTAACTCTTGATTGTCTAGTGCCTTTGTGGCAAAGTTTTTTAGCTCCCCGCTTCAGTTTCCATGAAGATGGGATTTTCGTTACACTACATGCCTGTCCCGCTTGCAGGGCTTGCCCGGCGGGTTTATCCGTAGGGGGTTAACTATGAAATACGAAAACATAATTTTTCAAGTCAAAGACGGCATTGCCACGATTACATTTAACCGGCCGGAAACCTTGAATGCACTAAATAGTGATATTCTGAAAGAATTGTCACAAGCGCTGGATGAAATCGCACAAGACGAGAATATCAGAGTTCTAATCCTTACCGGAGCCGGCGAGAAGGCATTTGTAGCCGGGGCGGATATCAAAGAGCTTGCGGCCTTTAATGCCCTCGAAGCCAAACATTTTTCCGAGGCGGGGCACGCGTTGATGCACAAACTCCAGACGTTGCCGATACCGGTCATCGCTGCTGTTAACGGCTTTGCTCTCGGCGGCGGCAACGAGATAGCCCTGGCGTGTGATTTTATCTACGCCTCCGAGAATGCCATGTTCGGCCTTCCGGAAATCAATCTCGGAATTATTCCCGGATTTGGCGGCACCCAGAGACTCCCGAGATTGATCGGCAAGAATAGGGCCAAAGAAATGATATTTACCGGCAAGATGATTCCAGCGATAGAAGCCCATACCATGGGGATGGTCAACAAAGTCTGTTCCCCGGAGCAGCTCATGGATGAAGTTATCCGGACCGCTCAAACCATGGCCTCAAAAGGGAAAGTCACTCTGCGGGCGGCAAAACAGGCCGTTAACAACGGTATGAACGTCGATCTTGCTACCGGATGCAGCATTGAAACCGATGCCTTTTCGCTCTGTATGGCAAGTCCCGACGCCAAGGAAGGCACCTTGGCGTTCCTGGAAAAACGCAAGCCTGATTTCAAGGGGAGTTTGAAAGGCTAAATCTTTTTCTTGAAAAAATTAGCGTCATATGATTCAGAAGCAATAACACAACTGTAACAGTTCAGCCACTAAGGCACAAAGACACAAAAAAAGAGTACGGATTATAAAGCTTAATGATTCAGTTTTATTGGTTAAATTGGTTCCATTGGTTTGGTTGGTTAACAAATAAAACTAATTAAACCAATAAAACCAATCGGACAATTTAAATTAGTACTATAATCTTAGTGCCTTTGTGGCAAGAAACCTGCGTAGCAACTTTTTATTTAAGGTGCGATTTCATGATAGCATATGATCTGCAATGTGCCGATGGACATTTTTTTGAGGGTTGGTTTGAAGATGCTCACGCCTATGAAGATCAGGAAAAAAAGGGGCTGATTTCATGCCCGGTTTGTAACGTCGCTTCAGTTGCCAGGATTCCTTCCACTTTCGCCATTAAATCATCACAGAGCGTCAAAAAGGTTTCCGATCAACAAGCTGATTTAGTTGCAATCGGACAGAAGATAGTTGAATTTGTGGAGAATAATTTCGACGATGTTGGTTGCGATTTTGCCAAAGAAGCTTTGAAAATACATTACGGTGCAACCGAGCCAAGAAATATAAGGGGTATAAGTACCAAGGCAGAAGAGGAAACGTTACAAAATGAAGGGGTGCAGTTTTTCAAATTTCCGAAGCCTGAGCCGCTGGATACTGATGCCTAGCATATTTTATGGGCCTGATTTTATGTCGGCTCCCCATTCCTTTAAATTTTTCACAATGAATTCTACAACTTTTTGATGGGTCGCCCGGCCGCTGCCTTCCACCATCAAAGGTTCTCCAAACTTCAGATAAAGGGGTTTGTGGGGGTCAACCTGCCCCAAATCTTTAATGAATCTGCCGTTCTTTTGAAAGTCCGTCTTCAATGCAACCGGTAATACCGGCACGCCTGCTTTACGCGCCAGCTTGATTCCCAGTGAGTTGAAAGATGCTGCCTCAAAAGTATCACTGCGTGTCGCCTGCGGAAAGACAACTACGGATCGACCGCTTGCAAGGAAAGCCTGCCCTTGGGCCAGAACCGTTTTCAGGTCCTCACGGGGGCTGCGCCTGGTAACCGCTATGGGGTCAACCGCACACATAATCGAACCGAAAAGCGGATATTTGAGAAGTCCTTCCTTGACCACAAAGGTTATGTGGTCGAATGCAAGCAAAATGCAGGGCAGAATCATTGTGTCTATCAGACTCATGTGGTTGACAACGTAGACCAGTGGTCCCTGTTGTGCAGCCAACGGGTTCAAGCCGGACACATGAAATATGCCGCCGGCGGCCTCGACGACTTTGAAAACATCCAGCGAGCCGCTGGCCCAAGCCTTACGATTATACCGCCCTTTGCGAGCGGTGATGCTTTCCTTCAAAACGACGGCAACCAAGCGGGAATAATAAGTAAATGTTGCCCAGCCGTGCAGGTTTTCCACCAGAAAGCGAGGCCTGGGGGGACTTTGATAGCCATAAGTTGTCCTGAGTATATGCCAAAAGCGGTCTATCTTCATACGTTTTTTGATTACCAGCGCAGCAGGATAGAGCCGTAGGTCAAACCTGCTCCGAAAGCATCGAACAAAATGGTTTGCCCTTTTTTGATCCGGCCGTCGCGCACGGCTTCATCAAGGGCTGTCGGAACGGTTGCGGCGGAGGTGTTGCCATAACGATCAAGGTTAATCACAACCTTTTCCATAGGTAAATGGAGTCGCTTGGCTACGGCTTCGATGATCCTGATATTAGCCTGGTGAGGAACGAACCAATCCAGATCATCAACCGTCATCTGGTTTTGTTTTAAGGCGCGGACAGCAAAATCTTCAAGAGTCTTGACGGCAGTTTTAAATATATCTTTACCTTTCATCTTGATTTTATGGAGATGTTGGGAATATCGCTCAGGGGTCACTTCCATATTCGAACCCCCGGCAGGAATATATAAGAGTTCCCAAAGATTTCCATCGGAATGCAGGTGACAGGAAAGAATCCGGCGAGAAGATTTCGCCGGAACCTGTTCTACGATTGCCGCTCCAGCGCCGTCTCCGAACAGAATACAAGCGTCGCGGTCTTGCCAGTTTAAAATGGAACTGAAAACTTCACCACCAACTACCAACGATGTTTTCGCTTGACCTGTACGTACAAACTGTTCGGCAATTGCCAGGCCATAGACAAACCCCGTGCAAGCTGCATTAATATCAACAGCCCAGGCCCGTGAAGCGCCTATCTTGTGCTGAAGCCAGCAGGCCGTGGAAGGAAGCAGCGTGTCGGGTGTGCAGGTTGCATAGATAATCTGATCAATGTCTTGGGGTCTTTTCCCCGCCATTTCGAGAGCTTTTTGGGCGGCCTCGCACCCTAAAGAAGAGTTATGTTCAGCAGGGTTTTCAACATCAGAAAGGCGTCTTTCCCGAATCCCTGTTCTCTCCCGAATCCACGTATCGTTGGTTTCAACACCTAATTTAGTGAGCTTTTGAGCTAAATCATCATTGGTTATACGACTTTCAGGGAAAGCCGAACCGGTGCCGGTAATTCTAGCCGCAAATTCCATTGGGGTCCAAGTGCACGTGTTTAAAAAAAACGATTACGTAGTATAATTCTTTACTCAAAGGGCCTGGTCAGTTTGGATACTCTGTGAGTATCAGGGTAGCGTTTGTTCCTCCAAAACCGCAA
>JABMQM010000331.1 GCA_013203195.1 Desulfobacteraceae bacterium
AAATAGCATTGTTAAAGAGAATATTGAATCGCAAAGTAAAGCGTTTTTTGAACATCGAACATCGAACGTTGAACATCGAACGTTGAACATCGAATGATGAAATCGCTTCGCTCCGCCAGTTTATAGTTTATAAAAATAGGCGGAATACCTTATTCAAAATTCGAGGTTGGACGTTGGATGTTCAATGTTCATAGCCTTTAGCTTAACGGCTACGTTCTTGATATTGGATTATAATATTAACCCTTCCAGGGCAAACCAAAGCCTGGTCCTCTAGGCCAAGCCTGTCCCGCTCGCGGGAGATTCATTACACCTGGGGGGTCGGGAAAAAGATTTTTGTGTACAAGTCGAGTGCGTACCTGTCCGTCAGACTGGCAATGAAATCACAGACGATTCGCTCTTTGGACAGGCCGTTGTGATTACACGCGGACATTTCCAGCACTGCAAGTTCTTTTTGAAGCATGGATTCGTTGTTGAAAAAGTAGACGTATAACTCGGACAGAATTCTTTTGGCTTTGACAAATTCTTGATGGACCTGGGGTGAGCGGTAAACGTTGTCATAAAGAAATTGCCGCAATTCGGCCATGGCGGCATATACTTCGTCACTCATACTTAAACGCAGTTGACCGTCCTGCACACTAGCGGAAAATATCAGATCCTTGATCATGACAGTGGCGCGCTCGGAATGGGTATGCCCCAGCACTTTTATGCAGGCGTCCGGGATTTGGCCTGTTTTGATAACGCCGCTTCTGACGGCGTCATCCAGATCATGATTCAGGTAGGCCATAATGTCGGCAATGCGGACGATGTTGCCTTCAACCGTACAGGCCATTTCATCGGGATCGTCGGGGATAATTTTGCCATATCCCTTGGAGTGTTTCAGAATCCCGTCGCGAACCTCATACGTCAGGTTCAATCCTTTGCCGTTCATTTCAAGTACGTCGACAATGCGCAGACTCTGTTGGTGATGTGAAAAATCCGGGGAATATATTTCCTTGAGGGCCATCTCTCCACCGTGTCCGAAAGGAGGGTGCCCCAGGTCGTGGGCCAGGGAGATGGCTTCGGCCAAATCTTCATTGAGATGCATGGCCCGCGCAATGGTTCTGGCGATTTCAGCAACCTCGATAGTATGGGTCAGACGGGTTCTGTAGTGATCGCCCAGAGGGGACAAAAAAACCTGGGTTTTGCGTTTAAGCCTCCGGAAAGCATTGGAATATACAATCCGGTCCCGGTCCAGTTGGAATGCCGTTCGGACAGAACAGGCTTCTTCGGCTCGCAGTCGGCCGCGTGTTGCGGAACTTAAGCACCCGTATGCAGATATAAAGCCTTTTTCCCGTTTCTCAAATTCTTCACGTATAGACATATATTTCCAGCCGACTAGAAGGTATTAATTGATATAATGTTACGACTAAGGTATCTTGCCACACCTGTCCGCCGTAAAAGACTTTGGCAGGCGGGGAGACACCAAGGCAGTCACGAGTGAACAGCCATCAGCAAGAAGTGATCAGTAAGGGTAAACTGATTACTGATAACCGATCACTGATCACTGACATTTGTGCCTTAGTGGCTGAATAGTTACGATATAATAACAAATAAAATTGATGCCCAAAATGCGCTGATCACTTTACAGCCTTTGCAAAGCGGATTTATTCACATGCAAAATTAATTGTAAAGAAATATTTTAGCCTTTACATCATGAAGATCATTCATTATTTTTTCTAAAGGATTACCAAAGGAAGGAAATGCAGGGACATCATCTCATACTCGGCGAACTTGTCGATTTTATCTCCGGCGAAATCATCAAAGACACCCATGATGAAAGATACCGGCAGAAACTGGCGCATCTTTTAGTGAACCGTAAAGGCTATCTGAAAAAAGAGATTCAGCCCCGACGCGAACTTTTGGTAACAGCCGGAGATAAAAGCGCAATTGTTAAAATCGATTTCGTGATCAACGTGTCCGGTCGGACCGCTATGATCATAAAATACGGCCCCGGTTCACTGGTCACCCGTCACCGTCCTGCGCTGGCTGCGTCCAGGCTTGTTGATCCCTACCAGGTTCCCGTTGTGGTGGTGACAAACGGCGAGGATGCAGATATTATAGATGGGGATACTTGTAAGGTTATATCACAGGGTCTTGAGGCAATACCCGCCAGAATCGAACTTGTTGAAAAGATTTCTAAAACGGATTTTAATGCAATTTCGCCCCAGCAGGTTGCAATTGAATCGAGAATCGTCTATGCCTTTGAAGTTGACGGCAGCTGTCCCTGTGATGATACGATTTGCAGGCTGTAGCCCTGCTTTAAGAAGCGACCTATTGATAAAATTCGTTGATGCTTGTAAGTGTATGATTTTTACATGAAACAGATGCTGGATACGGGATGCTTGATAAAATGATAACAAAAGCAGGTATATCCAGTATCAAGAATCAAGCATCCAGTATCAGCCGTCATTAACGAAAATATGGCATATCAAAGACAAACAAACTTTTTAAGATTTTGACCGATAAAGATGGAGCAAGGCTTCTAACAATGGATTATGAGCGCTACATGAAAAAGGCGCTTGACCAAGCCCAAAAAGCACTTGAGGCCGGGGAATTTCCGGTTGGCTGCGTACTGGTTTATCAGGGCAGGATTATAGTAAAAGCTTCGCGAGCAGGCACCGCCGGAGATGCTGTCAATGAAATCGATCATGCCGAAATGGTTGCCTTAAGGCGCCTTATTGACCTTACGGAGAATATAGATAAAAGCAAGGTGACCCTGTTCTGCACCATGGAACCCTGCCTGATGTGCCTTGGCGCCATTATTTTAAGCGGCATCGGCGCAGTGGTTTATGCCTACGAAGATGTCATGGGAGGAGCCACAGGCTGCAATTTAGAAGCGCTCGCCCCTTTGTATCATAGCGGGCAGATTTCAATAGTGCCGCATATTTTACGCCAACAAAGCCTGGAACTTTTTAAGGCTTATTTCAACAATCCGGAGCATACATACTGGCAAGGGAGCCTGCTTGCCAAGTATACACTCAGCCAGTAAAGAATCCGGACCAAATTTTTATTTTTCTTGCATTTTTTTCTTGCATTTATTAACGTAATTTTATATTTGAAAATCCAGTCTGGACCGGTGGTTCACAGTTTGGGAAGATAGTAACTACAGGGTTAACGCCGAATACAATTTTCAAAATAGGCCTTTTGCCTTGCTTCCCCACTGATGAGCAATAACAACAATCTTTACTGTAGGAGGTGCAGGATAGCTGTAACAAAACGACCAAATAGACCAAGGAGATCAGACAGAACATTTATAAATAAAAATATAAGAGCCAAAGAGGTCAGAGTAATCGATCCCGACGGAAATCAGATCGGCGTTATCCCTACGTACAAGGCCCTTGCCACTGCTGGAGATTTTGGTCTCGACCTGGTTGAAATTTCTCCCAATGCAAATCCCCCTGTTTGTAAAATAATGGATTACGGTCGGTACAAGTATGAACTGACCAAAAAGAAACAGGAAGCAAAAAAGAAACAAAGTACCTTTCAGCTTAAGGAAATAAAGGTACGCCCAAAGACCGGCGATCACGATCTAACGACCAAGATCAATCATATCAAAAAGTTTATTGATAAAAAGGACAAGGTCAAGGTTTCTGTTGTTTTCAGGGGACGCGAAATTACGCTTTCACAACTTGGTAGAAATTTGCTCGAAAGAATTATTAAAGAAATGGAAGAAACTGCCACAGTTGAGCAACATCCTAAATTTGAAGGCCGCACCATGATAATGGTGCTGGCGCCAAAGCAATTGTCGAAATAATTATAGCGTGTTGCCCTGTTAATTGTATGCATCGAGACCTTTGAAAAATGTTTAATTTTGTTCAAGGTCAAGGAAGGCGAAATTTTTAAC
>JABMQM010000332.1 GCA_013203195.1 Desulfobacteraceae bacterium
ACGCGATACTCACCCGTGCGCCACTTTACTATCTTTAGCAAGCTAAAGAGTTCTCGTGCGACTTGCATGTGTTAAGCACGCCGCCAGCGTTCATTCTGAGCCAGGATCAAACTCTCCAATTAAATCGATCAAGTTGTCCAAAAGGACAACCTTTTGACTTGAGCCATAACTCGATAAGCTGTCACTATTTAGTTTTCAAAGATCAAGAATACCATCAAGTTTTGACGGCATTTTCCTCCACAAAGGAAAACCACATTATACGTTTGTAATTTGTTTTGTCAACCCTTTTTTAATGTAGTCAGCAAATAAAATAGGGCAGGATGAGGTCGATAAAAACTTGGAAAAAACAGCTGAAGACGACTAGTGATAATTGCACCGATCGATTAAGGCTGACATTTTTATCTATAATAATTATAAAGCTTGTGTCAAGATAAAATCGCTCTGCGATTTTATTTAATTTTGATCTTGTGATACCGCTTTTTCCCTGACCGCAGCAATATTTCCATATCTTTAATGTCATTTTCCGTAATGAATTGGTCAAAAGACGCGATGCGCTGGTCATTGACATAAGCGCCGCCCTGTTCGATAAGCCTTCTGGCAGCGCCTCGGGAACCGGCAAGCCCTGCTTGATGAAATATCTTGAAGGCCGGGACACCGGCTTTTAACTGATCCATCTTGATATAGGAATGCGGCACGGAAGCGTCATCACTGTCCCATGCTTGCCGGGGTGTTGTGCTTGAAGGCATAATTTCCTCTGGCACAACGCGGGCACCAAACATGCTGGCTGAAGCCTGATACGCCTGCATTGCCTCTTCCTTCCCATGGGCAAGCCTGGTGGTTTCAAATGCCAACACTTGCTTGGCGCTGTTCAATTCAGCACCACTTAACTTTTCAACCTTTCTGATTTCAGACATGGGTAAAAAAGTAAAAAGGGCCAAAAAGCGGGCAACATCTCTGTCGTCAGTATTTATCCAATATTGGTAGTACTCATAACAAGATGTCCTATCCGGGGCCAGCCATACCGCCCCCTGGGCTGTTTTGCCCATTTTTTCACCGCTGCTGGTAGTAACCAGGGGGAAGGTAATACCGAAAACCGTTTTTTGACGAACCCTTCGAACCAATTCGACTCCGGCAACGATATTGCCCCACTGGTCACTGCCTCCCATCTGGAGTCTGCACCCAAATTGATCATAAAGTTCCATAAAATCATATGCCTGTAAAAGCATATAATTGAATTCAATAAAATTGAGGCCCTCTTCAGATTCAAGGCGCATTTTATAGCTTTCGGCTTTTAGCATACGATTGACTGAAAAATAACGCCCAAAATCTCTAAGAAAAGGAATGTATTCCAGTTTGGTCAGCCATTCGGCGTTGTTTAACATCAGAGCGTTGCCGTCACTAAAGTCGAGAAAGCGAGACAGCTGTTTTTTAATCCCAAGAGCGTTAGCTTCCACCATCTGGGATGTCAGTAATTGCCGCATCTCAGTCTTTCCGCTGGGGTCACCCACAAGTCCTGTCCCACCTCCGATGAGCGCTATGGGACGGTGACCGCAATTTTGCATATGAGCAAGAGACATTATGGGAACCAGGCTGCCGACATGGAGGCTGGATGCTGTGGGGTCAAACCCGATATAACAGGTCACGTCCTCTGATTCGAGGTAATCACGCAGTTCATTCTCATGGGTGGTCTGTTCAATAAACCCCCGTTCTTGAAGAATATCAATTAGGTTCGTCATGTCAATTCTACCTTATACTAAAGTTAGCCGGTTAGCCGGTTTGCCGGTAACCACCCAACAGGCTAACGGGTTAACCGGCTAACTGGAAAACTATTTATTGGCATACTCCACTGCCCGTGTTTCCCGAATAACCGTTACCTTGATCTGACCGGGAAATGTTAACGACTCTTCTATCTTCTTGGCGATATCTCTACTCAGCAACGTAGCTTCTTCATCGGAGATAATGCCACTCTCGACAATGACCCTAATCTCCCTCCCGGCCTGAATAGCGTAAGTATTTGCCACACCTCTAAATGAATTTGCTATTTTTTCAAGATCTTCCAGTCTTTTAATGTAGTTTTCAATCAGTTCCTTGCGTGCCCCGGGCCTGGCTCCTGAAAGCCCGTCAGCAGCTTGTATCAACAAAGCATACACAGAATTCGGAGGCACATCTTCATGATGGGCCGCAATAGCGTGTACAATCTTTGGAGTTTCACCATACTTTTTGGCAAGGTTAGAACCGATCACAGCGTGTTGACCTTCAACTTCGTGGTCTATAGCCTTGCCGATATCATGTAACAACCCCATCCTTCTGGCAAGTTTCGAATTAAGACCCAATTCGGAAGCAATAATACCAGCGAGAATCCCTACCTCAATAGAATGCTGCAGAACATTTTGGGCATAACTGGTACGATATTTTAACCGGCCGATATACATAATCAGCTCACTGTGAATCCCGTGAAGACTCAAATCAAATGCAGCCTGTTCTCCAGCTTCTTTGATAGCTACATCTATTTCCTTGCCGACCTTTTTAACAACGTCTTCGATGCGTGCCGGATGGATGCGACCGTCCGTAATCAGCCGCATCAGCGAAAGTCTGGCAACTTCGCGCCGGACAGGGTTGAAGCCCGACAGAATAACCGCCTCAGGCGTATCATCGATGATAAGATCAATGCCTGTTGCCGCCTCAAGAGCGCGTATATTGCGGCCCTCTCGACCGATAATACGCCCTTTCATCTCATCACTGGGAAGTTGAACTACAGAGACCGTCCGTTCAGCAACAAAATCGGCCGCATACCTTTGAATGGCCGTGGCCATGATTTTTTTGGCTCTTTTCTCCGCCTCCTCTTTGTTTTCATTCTCTATCCTTTTGATAAGCTTGGCACCTTCATATCGAGCCTCGTTTTCCATGGCCCGAATTAATAACTCCTTGGCTTGTTCGGCAGTCAAACCGGATATTTTTTCAAGCTGACTTTTTTGTTCTTCAATGAGTTCGTTATATTTTTTCTCACTACACTCTATTTCCTCTTCTTTTATAGCAAGACTTTTTTCCTTGCGTGAAATTTCTCGATCTCTGCGTTCGAATTGTTCTGCTTTGCGGTCTATATTTTCTTCTTTTTGTATCAATCTTCTCTCGGTTTTCTTTAATTCAGATCGAGTATCTTTGGTTTCTGTATCAAAGTCGCTTTTCATTCTGAAAAGCTTGTCTTTCACTTCGAGTTCAGCTTCTTTTCGCAGTGTCTCTGATTTTCGCTTAGCATCCTCTAATACGCGTGAACTTTCCTGTTCAGCAGCTTTGACTTTGTGGGCCAAAATTTTACCCTTGACCCAATACGCGATGACAAAACCCAGCCCAAAACCGATGACGGCTATTATTAATATATTGTATGTATTCATTTTCCTTCTCCCCGGAAACGTCTATGCTTAATGTTTTTAGTTTTACCTCATGCTAAGCAATGTCGTGTTTTCATTCACTCTTTTTCCGAATATTTAATCATGAATATCAAGCCTCATAATACTTTAGGCGCGTGTTTGATATACATCATGAAATGTTCGGTTTAATTAAATTTTCGAGGTTGATCCCAATGAGGTTTTAAGGAGGAAAAAGGTAAGGGTGCCCAAAAAATTGATTTAGCAATGGTTCGTTTTCAATGTTTCAATTTCAACACATATATGTTTTGGCATGCTAAACCAGATAGATTGGGCCTCATTATGTCTGCGTTTTTTTGAAAGGCTGGATTGAGCAGGACCCCCGCCATAATGCCGTGTTGGCAGGTCTTTGAACCATAAATAACTAGGTGGGCGCCTTTTGATTTCTTTAGGCTTTTCTGTGCAAGCAGAACATGCTCACCAAAATCAGGGAAAGCTCCCCTTCAATAAATGTTGGGTCAAAGAACATCTTCCAATCACAAACATGACAGGGGTCACACTCAGTTCAACTAAAATTCAAATACTATCAAAATCGCACCTTATCCCGGGAGGATAACAGAAAGCATCTGCTTTTACCTAGAGCCCATGC
>JABMQM010000333.1 GCA_013203195.1 Desulfobacteraceae bacterium
AAGCGACCATAAGAGAAAACTCCCCGACCCCTGAATTAGATGTTATCCGTTATCGCTCAAACGAGGTATAATTCTGGTTCGTCAACACATTTGTGTATTCGTCCATTATCGCGGCAGCCACATTTGACCAGTCATACTCCAACACAGACGCACGCACTGCTTCAGGTACCGGCGCTTCGGCAAGCGTTGCCGTCAAAAACATCTCAATGCCCCTGGCCAGGGCAACAGGCGTATCACCGCTGACTACATAGCCGGTCTGTCCCTTTCGCAGAATACGCTCGATGGCACCCACCGGCGTGGTCACAACCGGTGTCCCGCAGGCCAAAGATTCGAGCCCCACCATTCCGAAGCTTTCATAGCGGGAAGGAATCACGAGCATATTGGCCGCATTATAATATGGCGGCAGGTCGGCGTGCTCGATCCGCCCGGCAAACATCACCCGGTCCTTGAGGCCGAGTTTAAGAACAAGCTGCCATAGATGTTGATATGCCGGGGACTGCTCTCCGTCTCCGCCGACTATCACCAGCCGCAGTCGTGTGTGGTTGCGCAGGTAGGCGAGGGCCGCTATTAACCGGTCCAGACCCTTTAAGGGATCAAACCGCCCGACATAAAGCACAATCGATTCGTCCGCTTCAAAACCGAGCCGTCGCCGCGCGGCAAGCCGGTCGAGTGGTCGAAAAAGATTCAGATTAACACCGCAAGGCACCACTTTGATTCTTTCAGCAGCGGCATCATAAAAACGCATGAGCTTCTCTCGTTCTTTTGTTGTGGATGCCACAATACAATGGCACCCTTTTGCCAATCGTTTTTCACTGACAATGCGCAGCTCGGGTTCCGACTCGCCGGCAGTCGCCATGTTTTTCAATGCGCCCAGCGTGTGAAACATGACAATATGCGGAACGTGCCAGCGGTTTTGGGCTAATTGCCCTAACAGGCCGGACAACCAGTAGTGGCTGTGTATCAAATCGTAGCAAACACCATCTTGCGCCTGGAAACTATCCAGCGCACGGAAATAATCATCCACAGAGTGATAAAGAGCAAGTTTGGGCACCGGACCAGCGTGGCCGTTGCTCAAATGTATCAGCCGCACATTTTCATCCAGGTTAACGACCTGACCGTTTGTATGAGCGTTCTGGCGCGTAAAGATGTCAATGCGATGACCGCAACGCCCCAGCTCCCGTGCCAGCTCGCGGACATAGACGCTCATTCCGCCGGTGTTTTGACTCCCTATTGCTCCTATGGGGCTGGAATGGAGACTGAGGATCGCAATTTTTAACGTTTCGGCTTTCATAGTAGTAAAGAAATCCCGGTCCATAGGATCAGGCTTTGGTTTACCCCTGAAAGGGGTTAATATTACAGTGTATTAAGTGACTATGTCTGGTTAGCCGGTTAGCCCGTTGTCCAGTATTAAATTACGGGCTAACGGGCATAACGGGCCAACGGACACAACCCTTTATGAATTTAGATGAATCCGGTAACTGAACAGAGGAACCGGACGGCCGCCCAAGTATCGTTTGTATTTTTCGTCTCCTTTGAGAAAGTCGTATTTGCGGCGACCTCTCTGGATACTGTCTTTAATGCTCAGTACTTTACTGAGCAACCCCACACTCAACGAACTAAAGTTAAGATCATAACCGCTATTGTAAAGATAGACCGTGGAATGATCATCAAAGCACATGACGGAGGCTGCAGGCTGCCCGTCAAGTTCTAAAAAAGCAAGTCTTAGCATGTTATGGGCTGCCATGCTTGCGGCCAGAGATCTGAAATAAGCCTCCATTCGCGAGGTCATAAAAACTGCTTTTTCAGGCCGGTTTGATCTGAACAGCGCCATAAAAATATCTATTTCGGTACGGACTGCATCGACATCCTCGATAATGCGGTATTTGACCTGACCGGCCGCATTCAGCCGCCGCAGCTTGCGCCTGATCTCGTGGCGCTGTTTGCCGGTAAGTCTTTTTAGAAAAGCCTCCCAGGAAGACGGCAATGCCATTGAATAGGCAACATCGTCCGGCTTGCAGACTACCCGACACCCCAGCCCCGGTGCGATTTCAACCAAATCCTTGACCACGTTTGATTCGTTGAGTACCGGTTTCAAGTTCAAAAGCACAAAACCTTGGTTTTGTAAATACTCAATGATGACGGTGAAAAATTCCGGTCCCCTCTGCGGTGCAACAATGAAATCCATATAATCACAAAGGTCGGAATGGCCCAGCAGGAAAGCTGTGGTTCCGTCGGCCATAAGCGGTGCAATCCCGATAAGGGTTTTTTTATGCCAGACGGCCCGAATGCACGGGGTCATTCCGGTGCCAAAATGACTCCACCAGACTTGCATCCAGGCAGGCTCCACAAAGAGGCACTCCCATTGCAGCAACCAGCCGGTATCCATACGGCAATCCGAGACCTGATCAAAAGTTAAGGATGTCACCGAATAGTCATTTCTCCGTATATTGCCTGTAAACATATCAAAAATCAAAGATAGCACAAAAATTAACACATAGTTATTATAGACAATATTGTTCTTTTAGTTTTCCATCAAATTTGTTGCCAACAAATTTGATGGAAAATTCTTGACACGCCATATTTTAGACTGGCCTAGTACTCTGTTTCGTAAATCATTTGCGAGTGGGTACTACTTATATTCAGCCTGCTGATGATTAACTCTTCAGCCGCCAGCGGGAACCCTCCTTCGTATCGTCGATGGTGATATCTACTTTCTCAAGGCACTCGCGAATAGCATCCGCATCGACCCACTGTTTTTTATCCCTGAAATATTTTCTCAAATTAAGCAGTTCTTCTACTAGCGGGGCCAGACAATCTGCCGTGCTGCGTGGCGCAAACGCCAGCCGGACTCCCAAAAGAACGATCTGCTCGCGCAG
>JABMQM010000035.1 GCA_013203195.1 Desulfobacteraceae bacterium
TCCTGGGTGTCCTGGGAGCAGCTGAACATGTTTTCCTCTACAAAGGCAACACCGGGCAGATCCTTTGCAAACTCCACCACGGCCGGGACATCGACAACGCCCGCAATATTGGTACCGCAACGGCAGACAAAAACTCCGACCCGGGGGAGCTGCCCGCTGACGTCCACCTCCTCGGGGATCTCTTTTGTCTTGGTAAGGGTCCAGCGGGCTTCGGCCAGCCGGCTTCCTACCACGCCCGCGGCGGCACTGGCATCGACCACCGACGCCGGGATATCCTTGGGTGCTTCAAAAGCACCGCAAACATAAATGCCCGGCTGGTTACTTTCGACCGGTGCAAAGCTGCTGGTTTGAGCGAAGTTATAGTGGTCCATATCAACACCCAGTCGTTTAGCCAGCTCCACCCCTTCCGGACTCACCATCAGGCCGATTGACAACACGACGATATCAAAGCCCTCTTCAACCCGTTTGCCGGCCTCGTCCACATAGCGGATCAGAAGCTTGCCGGTGTCATCATCGGGGATGACGTTGGTGACCTTGGATTTGACGAATCGGACGCCCACCTCATCCTTGGCGCGGTTGTAATAGCGCTCAAAGTCTTTGCCGTAAGTGCGGATGTCGATATAAAATATGGCTGCGTCCAGGTCTCCGGCAGCGTGATCTTTGGCCAGCATGGCTTCTTTGATGGCATACGTACAGCAGACTCCGGAACAATACCCATGGGCACCCAAATGTTCGTCCCGTGATCCGATACATTGCAGCCAGGCGATCTTTTCAGGCTCTTTATGATCCGACGGGCGTATCAGGTGGCCGCCGTACGGACCTGAGGCCGACAGGATGCGTTCAAATTCCAGGCTGGTGACGATATTGGGGTGTTTTTTATAACCGAAGGTATCATGGACTGCGGGGTCAAAGGCCTTGCTGCCATGAGCCAAGATAATGGCCCCCACATCGATTGATACTGTTTCTTTCTTCTGTGCGTGGGTTTCCAGGGAAACAGCCTCGGCCTTACAGGCCTTGATACACTCGAAACACTCGCAGCATACCATGCAGTCAAGGCATTTCTGCGCTTCGGCAATGGCCTGCTCTTCGCTCAAACCGAGTTCAACCTCAGTGAACACTTTCTTTCTTTCGTCCATGGAGATCCTGGGCATTTTAGCCCTTGGGGCCATCTCAATATCTTCACCAATCGGATTGAAGTTTTCCTGAGGAGCCTTAAAGGGTTCCCGCCCCTTTTTCACGTCCATACCATTCAGCTGTCTTGAAATGGAAATGGCTGCCTCTCGCCCGGCAGCCACAGCTTCAATTGCTATGGATGCTCCGGTCTGGGCATCACCACCGGCGAAGACACCTTCCCTGGTGGTTTCGAAACTTATGGAGTCGACCTTAATGTTGTTCCATCGGTCTAATTCGACTCCAACTTCACCTTCAAGAAAAGAGGTGTCGGTTCTTTGACCAATGGCAGGTATTATAATTTCCGTGTCAACAACAAACTCACTACCCTCTACGGGGACAGGACGACGACGGCCGCTTTCATCCGGGTCTCCAAGCTGCATTTTAATGCATTGCAGGCCGACTACCCGGCCCTCTTTTACAACCACCTCCACGGGGGCCATGAGGAACTGAATATCCACACCTTCTTCGAGGGCATCTTCAATCTCTTCACTGCGGGCAGGCATTTCGGTTTTAGTACGCCTGTAAAGGATGCTGACATTGTCCGCGCCAAGGCGCAGAGCGGATCTTGCAGCATCAATTGCCACATCTCCGCCACCGACAATGACAACATTACCCTGTAAGGCCTTAATGTCACCAAGTGCTAAATCCCTCAAAAATTTAACACCGGGAATGACCCCTTGCGCATCTTCATGGGGGATATTCAGTTTCATGTTAGCGTGACAGCCAATGGCAAGATAGACCGATTTGTAGCCATCGTCCATCAGCCCGGCAATGGTGATGTCGCGTCCAAGGACGGTATTGAATTTAATCTCAACTCCGAGCCGGGTGATCCACTTAATTTCTTTTTCAAGGACATCCGGTGGAAGCCTGTAATCCGGAATCCCCACTCTAAGCATCCCGCCTGCTACGGGAAGGGCCTCGAATATTGTAACCTTGAAACCATCTTTTGCCAAAAAATATGCTGCTGTTAAACCGGCAGGACCTGCTCCGATGATTGCGACCTTTTCATCCCGTGGCGTTATATCCGGGAAAGGCAAATCATCAATATCTGTCTGATCTGCCGCAAAGCGCTTAAGAACGCAAATGGAAATCGGTTCATCTACCTCCTGCCTGCGGCATGTTTCTTCACAAGGATGAGGGCATATTCTGCCGATTACACCCGGCAGCGGTAAAGTTCTTGTAATTACTTCCAGGGCTTCCGGATATTTTTTCTGTGCAATCATGTCCACGTAACCGTGGGCATTGACACGGTTTGGACAAGCATTGACACATGGCGAACGATCCCGTTTTTCTATGGCATAGCCTCCCGGAACCGCCTGTGCGTATGGTTTATAAGTAGCGTACCGCTTAGCAAGACCTTCATCATAAAGACTGGGGAGAATGACAGGACAAACCTCGGCACAATCACCGCAGCCCGTGCATTTATCAAGATCTATATGTCGGGCAAATTTATCCAGGGTTACCGTAAAGTTGCCTGCATCTCCGGATATTGCCGTAACTTCAGATAACGTATGAAGTTCAATGTTAATGTGCCGACCGACCTCGACCAGTTTAGGTGCGATAATTCACATGGCGCAGTCATTGGTGGGAAAGGTCTTGTCCAATTGTGACATCATGCCACCGATGGCAGGCGTCTTCTCTGCGAGATGAACGTACAATCCGGAATTGGCTAAATCCAGGGCTGCCTGCATCCCGGCAATGCCGCCGCCGACCACCATCACGGCACCTGTTTTGTTATTCGACATTTTCTACTCCTATGTCAAAAAAAGAGGTAATATTACTGATATCCAGTTTGTTCATCTGAAGTCCCAATGTCTTTTCATCAATGCCCATACACAGGCCGAGCAACTGCGGATAGAGCACAGA
>JABMQM010000334.1 GCA_013203195.1 Desulfobacteraceae bacterium
TCCCCTGGCTGATGGCGACTGTATGGCTAGGGAGATATTTATTCTTGATTGACAGGAGGGGTGATGGAAACAAGCATAGCTGTCTTCAGAGGTAAGGGAATCAGGAAGACGATTCACAACAATGAGTGGTGGTTTTCGATTGCCGATGTTGTTGAGGCATTGACGGATAGCACTGATCCCCGCCAATACAATGCGATAACGTGATTCGGAATTGAATTCCTACTGGGGTACAATTTGTACCCCCTTCGTCTAAAAGCCCTTGACGGCATAATGCGTAGGCGTGACGCTGAGTTAGCTAAAGGGTGGGGGCAAATTGTCACCCCCCTTTCGTTGGAAACATCTGGTGGCAAGCAGAAGGTCAACTGCGCCAACAATTAATATAGGTAATAAACTGGGTAACAAGTAGCGATATGTATACCGAAGACGAACTTATACCACTTTCCGCTTTGCAGCACCTGATTTTTTGTGCAAGGCAGTGCGCCTTGATCCATGTTGAGCAGTTGTGGGTCGAGAATCTTTACACTGCCGAAGGCAGAATCATGCATGAAAAAACTGATGCGGGAATCAGGGAATCAAGAGGCAACGTTCGTATTGAGTACGGCATTCCGTTGCGATCGCTTCGGCTGGGACTGACAGGCAAAGCCGATGTGGTCGAATTTCATCTTTCCGTTGAAAAAACAACAAAGGATAAATGGCAGCCGTTTCCGGTTGAGTATAAACGTGGCAGGCCTAAAAAGGATAATTGCGACAAAGTGCAGCTTTGCGCTCAAGCTTTGTGCCTGGAAGAAATGCTGAATGTTCAGATTTTGGAAGGAGCGCTTTTTTACGGAAAAACTCGTCGAAGACTGAACGTTATATTTGACGAAGATTTGAGGCAGGAAACGGAAGATGCTGCAAAACGAGTACATGGGCTTATTAGAGCCGGGAAAACGCCGAAACCGGTGTATTCAAAAAAATGCGATAGCTGTTCGTTTATCGGCGTGTGTCTTCCTAAAACGATTGGAAAAAGTCGTTCGGTAAATCGATACCTTCAAAACGCCATAAAATTATGAAAAAACATCTGAACACTCTTTTCGTGACAACGCAGGGCGCTTACCTAGCGAAAGAAGGCGAAACCGTAGTTGTCAAGGTAGAAAAAGAAATACGTCTGCGTATACCCATCCATACATTGGACGGAATCGTCTGTTTCGGCAATGTTGGGTGCAGTCCGTTCCTGATGGGTTTCTGCGCGAAAAAAGATGTCTCTATCAGTTTTTTAACGGAATATGGTCGTTTTCTTGCGCGAGTTATGGGACCGGTGTCCGGTAATGTATTGTTGCGGCGCGAGCAATTTCGACGTGCGGATGATTTGAATACTTCGGCAACAATAGCAGTGTCTTTATTGATCGGCAAACTCACCAATTGCCGCACGGTTCTTCAGCGAGTTTTGAGAGATCATGCCGATAAAGTAAACAAAGATGAAATTCAACGAGCATCACAGCGGATCAGCAGCTCATTAAAAGACCTTCAAACAAACCTGCCTTTAAATGTTCTGCGGGGAATTGAAGGGGATGCAGCACACACCTACTTTTCCGTATTTGATCATTTAATAACTTCGCAGAAAAAAGATTTTTATTTTAATGGCCGAAACCGTCGACCTCCGCTGGACAATGTCAATTGTTTACTCTCTTTTTTATATACGATTTTAGTGCATGATATTCGTTCCGCCCTTGAGTCGGTGGGCCTCGATTCTGCGGTTGGCTATTTGCATCGAGATCGCCCCGGGCGTCAGGGACTGGCTCTTGATTTAATGGAAGAATTTAGACCTGTTATAGCAGATCGCCTGACATTGTCCTTAATAAACCTCGGTCAAGTAAACCAGAAAGGATTTCAAAAGAAAGAATCCGGCGCAGTGCTGATGGACGATGATACTCGTAAAAATGTTTTGGTGGCCTATCAAAAACGAAAGCAGGACGAGATTTATCACCCTTTCATTGAAG
This sequence comes from Desulfobacteraceae bacterium, assembly GCA_013203195.1. Taxonomy (GTDB): domain Bacteria; phylum Desulfobacterota; class Desulfobacteria; order Desulfobacterales; family UBA11574; genus Desulfatibia_A. Next base: position 1,980 of record JABMQM010000334.1, read on the forward strand.
AAAAAGTCACAATCGGTAAGCTGTTTCATATTCAAGCTTTGCTCCTGGCTCGTTTTTTGCGCGGAGATATAGACGGGTATCCGCCATTTATATGGAAATAAGTTATGCTTGTTTTGGTAAGCTACGATGTTTCGACGGTTGATAAGAAAGGACGGCGCCGTTTGCGCAGAGTAGCCAAAATATGCCAGAATTATGGTCAGCGGGTTCAGTATTCTGTTTTTGAGTGTATAGTTGATCCTGCTCAGTGGACAATCTTCCGCCAGAAGTTAATCGATGTAATTGAGCCTGAAGAGGACAGTTTGCGATTTTATTTTCTTGGATCAAATTGGAAGCGCCGCGTAGAGCATGTAGGGGCTAAAGAAGCAGTTGATCAGGAAGGTCCATTGATCGTTTGAAAATGATTTGCGAACCTGAAGCAAACATATTTCTCCAGTAGGTTCGCACCCAATTGAATCATTTGGAAATTAAGGGCTTTACACAAATGTTCTTTGACAATCAAATATGTTTTTATATGAAGATTAAGTCGTTTCGCGGAAAAGCTAAAGTAAGTTTTAAAAAATCAGTAAGTTGGAAGCTAACAGTCGCCTCCCGCGCGGAGGCGTGGATTGAAACGCTCAGGATCGTCCGGCTTGACTCCGCAGGCCATGTCGCCTCCCGCGCGGAGGCGTGGATTGAAACCCA
>JABMQM010000335.1 GCA_013203195.1 Desulfobacteraceae bacterium
CGGGGCAGTTGTCCTGATAAAAATACGTTATCGAAGTTACGAATTAGAGCAATAAGCTGCAGATGTATTGACAGGCAATAAATGTACGCTTTCTGGACATGTACAACTGCGCTATTTTAAAGTAAAAGTTAAATATCGACATATATATTGACCGCGAACCATACAATTTGCGACAGTTGGTTTGTTTTTTTTAGCAAATATTTTTCACGATCCTTTTGGATTTATATTTTTATTTAATCACAGAATTAGGCTCGCCATATTTTTTATTGCCTTCATTTCAAATAGTTAAACCATCAGTCTTTTGCCCCCTAAAAGCATTGCAGTATTTGAAAATATTCAGAGTTAGAAATTATGGCACACGATTTGCTATAATGTGGTACCGTTATTATGGTCATGCGAGTAAATATTATATATTTATGGTTGAAATGTTTGCCACAATGTGGTACCGATGTCTCGTGATCGTGTGGGGAGATCATTAGGGCGAGACCTTTGAAAAATGTTCAATTTGGAAAAGAGATCAAAAGCTCCAGATAAGACCGTCTGAAATGAAAAAAGGGGGTAGTTACTTGGAAAGCATAACTCTGTCCATTGACGGAAAAACCATTACATGTTCAACCGGAACAAGCATTTTGAATGCTGCACAAAAGCTGGGGATAAAGATTCCCAATCTTTGTCATCATCCTGATCTAAAGCCCTTCGGGGCCTGCCGTCTCTGTTTAGTCGAAGATGAAGAAACAGAGCGTATTATGGCATCATGCGTTACGCCTGTTGCCCAGAAAATGTCCATTTTAACTGACACTCCCCGTGTAAAAACCCACCGGCGAAATATCATCCGGCTGATGATGGCCGAACACCCCGAATCGTGTGTGGTTTGCAGCAAAGGTAACCGCTGCCGGTTACGCCAGTTTGCCGCTCAACTGGGTATTGGTGCAACAAATCTGTATCCCATGCCCAATTATAAAACCCTGGAACAGGCCAATCCTTTTATTACCAGAGATTTAAGTAAATGTGTCCTGTGCGGTAAATGCATCCGGGCTGACCATGAACTGGTAGTGGTGGGTGCCATAGACTACAATCTCAGAGGTTTCAAATCCCGTCCCACCACGGTACATGATCGGGGTTTGGAGCAGTCGAACTGTACATTCTGTGGTACATGCCTGTCCATGTGTCCTACCGGCGCATTGTCTCAAAATAATAAAAGTTACATTTCGACCCCTGAGTTCGAAGCTCTCTCTGTCTGCGGATTTTGCGGCGTGGGCTGCAATCTGGCCATGGGTTATACGGGTAGCAGGATTGTGGAAGTGAATCCTTCAAACCGGCCGGATACTGTCAACGGGGCAACCCTCTGCGTCCGGGGACACTTTGCGCATGACTTTCTGAATAGCTCCGATCGATTATCCCAACCCCTGATCCGGCAGGATACCGCGGATGCTGCAAATACAATGGTTCCGGCCTCATGGGATGAGGCGATTGAGGCCGTCGCCGATCGGCTTTTAAAGATAAAAAGCGAATACGGTCCGCAGAGCGTGGCATTCTTGGGCTCCTCTAAATGTACCAATGAGGAGAATTATCTTTTTCAGAAAATCGCCCGGGTTCTATTTAACACAAACAACGTGGATAACGGCGGCTACCTGTCCGGACGACCTGTCATGAACCTGCTCGATAAAAGAACCGGCGGGCTGTGGCGCTTAAGCCCCCTTGCCTGGCTTGAAAAAGCCGAAGCCGTTTTTGTTCTGGGCGCAGATCCGGGTCATTCGACGCCGGTGGTGAGCTATTATCTGAAGAGGGCCTGTAAAAAAGGTATTCCTTTAGTGGTGGCTAATTCGAAACGGACAGACCTTAACAATTTTGCATCCGCCTGGCTCGATCTTTCGACCGGCAACAGTTTAGAACCTAACTATGTTGCCTTGATCAACGGTCTGGCCGCATTACTGTATGAGCAAAAGGGGCAAGATGATGCTTATATCAAGCAGTTTACCGAAGGGTTCGAGCAATATAGCAGCGGTCTTGCTTCTTTGAAACCAAAACAGGTAAGCCGTGTGACAGGCATAGATGAGAATGATCTAAATGCAACGGCCGAATTACTGCAAGGTAAAAAGATTGCCTTTGTGATCGGAAGTGGAATCCTTTTGCAAAGCTGCGGCATGCAGGCCATGGAGGCCGTTATCAA
>JABMQM010000336.1 GCA_013203195.1 Desulfobacteraceae bacterium
ATTGGATCTATTGCTTGCTCGGTTTCCCCCGGTAGGCGGGACCCCGATGGCGGGATGTCCGCTGCGCTACCACAGGCGGGCGAAACCGAGAAATAACCATCCCGCTTTCAGCGGGAAAAGAAATCCAAAGAGGCCGGTGTTATTGTTGCCGAGCGTTCATGTCGCTTCTTTGTTCTGTTTTTATAGCCAAAGGAACTCCCTCGAAGAGGGATATATGTTTTTGCCTTTCAGCTGCCTGTCCCGCAGAGCGGGAGAAAGGCAATAAAATCCTGAAAATCCTGTAGATCCTGTCTAAATATAAAATGGGATACCCAATTCTTTGGCATTTAGGATACTCGGTGCCGCTTGGGGAGGTTCATTTCCTAGAAACGGGAGAATATCAGGATTCTGCCAGGCCGGATAACCCATCAAGATCCCGGCAACATTGCTGGCAGCCAGAATGGCCATGCCTTCCCGGGTCCAACTGGTAGCAGAAGCGATGTGAGGCACAATCACCACATTATCCAGATCCTTCAACCCGGGTTTCATCTCCGGCTCGTCCTCGAACACATCAAGAGCAGCCCGAAAATCCGGATGCTTTTGGCAGTGGGCAACCAGGGCGTTCTCGTCGATTACCGGTCCGCGGCCGGTGTTCACCAAAATTGCGTTTTCCTTCATCCAAGAAAGACGCTCGGCATTGATAAGGTGATGGGTGGATTCGTTCAGATCCGTGTGCAGACTGACCACATCCGCCTCACGCAGGAGTTCTTCCACCTTTTCCGCGCGCCTGCAAGTAACGGGTTCTTCTCCCCTGCCCTTCAAAAATTCTCCATAGGCTGCAACGAAATCCTCTATACGCTTGTTTTGAGACCGGTTGTAATAGATTAAATTCATCTTATGCCCTTCAACCATCATGCGCGCATAGGCGGAACCGATGCGACCGGCCCCGATGACGCCTACGGTCTTGCCTCGTAAGAGTTCACCGAGGAAAAGCTTTGGCAACCAACCGAGAAAGCGACCCTGGCGCATAAATATGTCAGATTCAACCACTCTGCGGGCCGCTGCAAAGGTAAGGCAAACCGCCATTTCAGCAGTCGTTTCGGTGAGCACCCCCGGAGTGTTGCCCACCGGAATTCCTTGTTGAGTGGCAGCCGCAAGGTCTACGTTGTTGTAACCGACGGCGTAATTGCTGTATGCCTTGGCTCCCGACGCTTGGAGAGCTTGAAAAAGATCAGCCCCCCAGTCCTCGGTCAGCTGCCCGATGGCCCCGTCACAACGATCTTCCATTGCTGTTTTAATCTCGTCGACGGTCAATATATCCGGCGAAGTGCAAATAATTATCTGACAATCGGCTTGGGTTAAAATCTCCAGCCAACGTTTCCCTGGGAGTTCTTTGGTTACCACTACCCGTCTGCTGCCGGCAGGGTTGTATGTCGTCCACTTTTTTTCACTCATCGCTAAATCCTCCTCCAGCTGCTATCGATTCGGCCATGTGGTTTCACCTCTGACGCCTTAAATCTGGAGCATCCTCGACTTTCTCTCAATTAGGGTGATACTGCCATTGACATTGCATCAATACTGTAATACTGTAATACGGTAATACCCATCAAAGAGAGGTAAAATAAATATGAAGTCAATAATAGCCAGTAAGCTTACCACGAAATGCCAAGCGACCATTCCGGAAAAAATCAGAGGGATTCTCGATCTTCATCCTGGCGACTCAGTCGCCTTTGAAATTGCGGCAAATAAAAAAATATTTATCCGCAAGGCAACACCAATCGATTTTGAATTCGCTTCTGCCCTGGAAGGGACACTTACCTCTGAATGGCTTTCTGAGAACGACGAGGAGGCATACCGTGACTTATAAGCCATTTGAGGTCGTAGTCGTCCCCTTCCCATTTACAGACAGAAATACGGATAAACGCCGACCTGCTTTGGTTTTGTCTGATGATATGCAATTTAATACGTTAAGTAACCATGCCGTGCTGGCTATGATAACCAGTCAAAAAAATCCAGACTGGCCGCTTGATACGAAGATTGCCGGTAATCGACAAGCGGGTTTGACAGCGCCTTCAAAAGTTCGCATGAAACTTTTTACGCTTGATAATCGATTGATTGTTAAAAAAATAGGGGCACTAACTGATAATGATAAAAAAGCCGTTATAAAAGCATTGCAAAGGTTGCTGGCATTGAATTAAACCTCTATATTTATCCCTTCCGGCTGCCCTGATCAATACCCTTTTGCAGTTTGATTTTTTATTAAGAATTTGCGAGAATTTTTTCTATTTTGGCGATATCTTCAGGTAGATCGACCTCAGGCGAGTCATATTCGGTTACAACCACACGAATGCGGTGCCCGTGTTCAAGAACCCGCAATTGCTCGAGTTTTTCAATGGCCTCAAGCCTTCCTTCCGGAAGCCTCCGGAACGTTTCCAAAAAACGCCGCGTATAGGCATAAAATCCCAGATGCTTGTATGTATCGAAACCGTCGGCAGCATCACGTCCACAGGGGATGGGTGAACGCGAAAAATAGAGCGCATAACCGCTACGATCAAAGGTCACTTTACAATCCTTGGGATTGGTAATTTCATCCGGGTTGACAATCTTGAACGCCAGCGTGCTCATTTCAAGATCCGAATCTTCGAAAAAAGGCTGCACCATCTCATCCAGACAACGGGGATCGAACAGCGGCTGATCCCCCTGTACATTGACAACGATATCATCCAGCCCCAGACCGATCTTTTCGGCGGCATCCGCCACCCGATCTGTACCTGTTCTGTTTTCCGGCGAGGTCATCACCGCATTTCCTTGAAACCGCTGCACTGCATTGTAAATGCGCTCATCATCAGTAGCCACAAAGACTCCTGTGACATTTGCGGCTTGACTTGATTTCTCAAATACCCACTGGATCATCGGTTTTCCGGCAATATTGGCCAGCGGTTTGCCTGCAAACCGGGTGGATTCGTACCTCGACGGGATAATCACTGCAATCTTCATATCTTTTTACTCTCTGCTTCAATAATGATTATGTTGACCGGACTGAGATTATTGATTAAAAGGTATCAATAACAGCTTTTAAAATCTCAAATTTCAACAAAAAGGTAAAGGGTATTTGTTAAATGGATAAAGAATCTTTGCTTAAAATTCTTGCTAATGTAGCTGCCGGCAACACTTCGGTCGAAAAGGCTGCCAAAACACTAAAACATCTGTCATTCGAAGATATCGACTATGCCCATATAGACCATCATCGCAGCCTGCGCAAGGGGTTTCCAGAAGTGATTTTCGGTCAGGGAAAAACCTCTGACCAAATTATTGGTATCATGGAAAAAATGCTGCACCAGGAAAATATCGTCCTGGTGACGCGCATCGATCAAAATCAGTCCGAAAAAGTGGTTGAACGCTTTCCCGAGGCAGTCTACCACCAGGACGCACGCATGCTCATCCTGGAGAAAAAAAAGATGACAATCCAGGGGAAAGGGACCATTCTGGTGCTCTCGGCCGGAACATCCGACATCCCGATTGCCAAAGAGGCTTATTTAACCGCCGAAGCTATGGGCAACCATGTGGAATCGGTTTTTGATGTCGGCGTAGCCGGTATTCACCGTCTGCTTGACCATCAAAACATGATCGATAAGTCATCGGTCTTGATTGTCGTGGCCGGAATGGAAGGAGCACTCCCCAGTGTGGTCGCCGGCATGGTCAGTCAGCCGGTCATTGCCGTTCCCACCAGCGTTGGTTACGGGGTCAGCCTGGGAGGACTGACGGCCCTTTTTGCCATGTTAAACAGCTGCAGTTCCAATGTTGCCGTGGTAAACATCGACAACGGATTCGGCGCCGGGTATATGGCGTCTGCCATCAATCGTACCTAGCGATGCCGCCTCCCCTGTCAGTTTCCCGCTCTAGTTGTACCAAACCGACCAGGCTCCGCGATTCTGGATGCTGAATGCTGGATACTCGATGCTGGATGGAAAATAACGGATGCATTATTTTATCCAGTATCCAGAGGCCAGTATCAAGCATCTTGTGGCATTTTCACTGAATTGCTGTTTACAAAAACTTGATATAAATTTTAATTTTTTAGTTATTTAGGCAGCTATTTCCAACCCCCGACAAGATGCAGATGCAAATGAAAAATGACCTGGCCGCCGCCCTTTTCAACGTTAAAAAAGAGCTTGTAGCCGGATTTCGCTATCCCCATTTTTTGGGCCATATCTCTTGCAGTTGTGATAATTTCAGATACGATCCGGTTGTCATCAACTGTCAAATCGTTAATGCTGCGGATATGTTTTTTGGGAACAACCAGTAGATGAGTGGGAGCAATCGGATTAATATCCCTAAATACAATTAAGGTCTCGTTTTCGAACAATAACTTTGTCGGAATCTCCCCATTTAAAATGTTGCAGAACGTGCAGTCTTTCTCCATTGTGTTTCATCCTTTCTTGAGCCTAATAAGCTCGTTCAACTCTCGCTACGTCGCCTCTTCTTCATCCAATTTTCATTTACTAATGCGGCAATAATTATTTAGACACAGTTTGCTGCTGTCGAATAATATTTTTCACCGCAGAGACGCAAAGAGCGCAAAGGAAAGACAATTTATGTTTGCCGTTGAGAGGACGGCAAAGACAAAGTATCAATCCACCGTAGAC
>JABMQM010000337.1 GCA_013203195.1 Desulfobacteraceae bacterium
ACTGCTGGCATTTGCAGCCAGACTGTCAAAAAACAAAGCGATGCTGCCGGAATTCCTGGAAATGATTCAATCCTATTTGAGAGACCTCGTGGTCTGCAAATATTGCCCTGAAAAAATAATCAACAGGGACTTGCAGAGCAAGATTCAAAATAGATCACAAAAAATGACGACAGCCTCGTTACTTTCACAAATAAGCATGGTCCAGTCAGCGCAGAAAGATATGCGGACAAACGCCAATTTAAGGCTGACGCTGGAAGTCCTCGTCATGCGACTGGCAGCCGTTTAATCAGCTATAAGGTAGAGTTTAACATATGAAAAAAAAAGTCGGAATAAGATTTAAGCCCGCCGGCAAAGTCTACGATTTTGAAAGCGGTGCATTTGTACTGAATCAAGGTGACTATGTAATTGTGGAAACCGAACAAGGGCTCGGTTTGGGAATGGTGACAGCCCCCCCCGCGGCCGTTGATGAAAGTCAAACTGACAAACCGCTGAAAAAGGTGTTCCGTCTGGCCAGCCAAGCGGATTTCCGTCAAAGAGATAAAAATCTTGAGACCGAAAAGCAAGCCCACACATACTGCCTGGAATGCATTAAAGAGCTTAGCCTTAGAATGAATCTGTTTTCCGTCGAAAGCTCCTTTGATGCCAGCAAATTAACATTTTTTTTCACTTCAGAGGGTCGTGTCGATTTCCGGCAACTTGTTAAAATGCTGGTTAAAAAGCTGGGGGTCAGAATCGAGATGCGACAGGTGGGAATCCGCAACCAGGCCAAGATGTGCGGTGGTATCGGAAGATGTGGACGCGAAATTTGCTGCTCGGCATTCATGGGAAAATTCGGCCCGGTCTCCATTCGCATGGCAAAAGAACAGGGGCTGTCATTAAATCCTACTAAAATCTCCGGTCTGTGCGGTCGGCTGATGTGCTGTCTGACTTTTGAATATGAGGCCTACCAAACACTCCGGACCCAATTCCCCAAAATCGGTAAAACTATAACAACCAAAAATGGACAAGGGAAAGTGATTCGCCACAATCCCATCTGCAATCGTATCGCCATCCGATTAGACGGTGGTCAGGATATTGAAATTGAAGTAGATAAAATCATAAAAGAAGTTTAATGATCTCGTAAAAAGTCACGAATTCAACAGGAGAAAAAATGCCTAAGCCTTTTTATATAACAACGCCGATTTACTATGTGAACGCAAGGCCCCATCTTGGGCATGCATTCACAACTATTGTAGCCGATGTTGCCTGCCGGTTTCATGCCATGCGCCAAACAGAAACGTTTTTCCTAACCGGCACGGATGAACATGGGGACAAAGTCGTTCGTGCAGCCAAAGAGGAAAACCTTAGTCCCAGAACCTATGTCAATAAAATCAGCAAGCTTTTTAAGAATCTCTGGCCCGATCTCAGCATTAAATACGACCATTTTATCCGCACAACTGACAAATCGCATATTGCTGTTGTTGAACAGATACTGCAAAAAATTTATGACCAAGGTGACATTTATTTCAGCGAATATGAAGGACTTTACTGCTTTGGATGCGAACGTTTCTATCTCGAGCGTGAACTGGTCAACTCCAAGTGCCCTGATCATGAAACCATTCCTGAGCTTATCAAAGAATCCAACTATTTCTTTAAAATGAGCAGCTATCAAGATTGGCTGATCGATCATATTAAAGATAATCCAGGTTTTATACGTCCTGAACGCTATAAAAATGAAGTTCTGTCCTTTTTAAAGGAACCTTTAGAGGACCTCTGCATATCCAGACCTAAAACTCGTCTCAAGTGGGGGATCACACTACCCTTTGATAACAACTACGTCACATACGTATGGTTCGACGCCCTTTTAAACTATATTTCTGCCTTAGGATACCCTGATGGAGAACTATTTAAAAATTTCTGGCCATCTGCCCAGCATCTTATCGCCAAAGATATCTTAAAACCCCATGGCATTTACTGGCCGATTATGCTCAAAGCCGCCGGCATTCCTGTATATAAACATTTGAATGTTCACGGATACTGGAATGTTGATCAAAGCAAGATGTCAAAAAGCATCGGAAATGTAGTAGAACCGCTTCAGTTAACAAATATTTACGGCCTCGATGCCTTCAGGTTTTTTTTAATGCGCGAAATGGTTTTTGGTCTCGATTCCAGTTTTTCCGAAGAAGCGCTGATACAACGTATTAATGCGGACCTGGCCAATGATCTCGGAAATTTATTCAGCAGGGTTCTTGCAATGGTTCATAAATACTTTTCAGGAGTAGTTCCTAAAATTGATGCCGTGGTTGAACAGGAGCTGCAGCCAGGATTGGAACCGGATGCAATCAAGGCCATCGCCGACTTTGAAGAAGCCATGGAGTCGTTTGCCTTTCATCAAGCTTTAAGGACCGTCTGGGAATTCATCGGACGGATGAACAAATATATCGACATCACTGCGCCTTGGGTGCTGGCAAAGAAAAAATCGAGCATAAAACAGCTTGAGGTGGTTATCTATAATCTTTTAGAGGGCCTCAGGGTTATATCCGGCCTCATCTTTCCCATCATGCCGGATACGGCGGCAACCATGCAAAAGCATCTGGGAATGGACCCGCAAAAACCATTTTACTATCTTGACGCCCTCAAATCCTGGAAAACCATAGCACCGGGCACAAACCTGCCGAAATCAATTACTCTTTTTCCAAGAATCGACCTCAAAAAAGAAAATCTTTCTTCAAACAAGTTATCTGAATCAAGACATGGAATACCTGCAATAAAGCCTGAGATTTCCATAGACACCTTCAACAAGATTGACCTTAGGGTAGCTACCGTAATTCAAGCCGAAGCGCTCCCCCGGGCAAAAAAACTTCTCAAACTCGAAGTCGATCTTGGAGAAAAACGCACGCTCGTGGCCGGTATTTCCGCCCACTACACGCCCGAGGAATTGGTGGGGAAACAGGTCATCGTCGCTGCCAATTTAAAACCCGCCAAAATTATGGGTATCCTCTCCAATGGAATGCTGCTGGCTGCCATAGATGATTTTGGCTGCGCAGTCGCAACCATGGACAAAAAAGTAAAACCGGGAACACAGCTAAGTTGAGAATCCAGCTGGTAAATGCTAATCAATAACTGATAATAACGGTTTCATGAAATGAACAACGAGGTAAGCCCTGAAAGACCAAGCTGGCTAGACTATCAAGCAAAACTGAAATATTTAACCGTTAAAAAGAAATGCCTTAAAAATACTTTAAAAGTAAATGCCGCTTCCGTCATTTTAGTTGCAACTTTTTGCGTAATGATCAGCGGATTTGGCGGTAAAGCCTATTTTTATTCTACCAGAAAATTGAACCCGCCCAATGAAGCCGGCCTGGATGCGCACGATATACCTAATAGATCGATCGACAAAAGGGGTGTTCAGGGCTTGCTGGACGGCAAATCCTTGCTAAATCTTAAGGACAAGAGCTTTAATTTCGTTGCAGACGGACTTAAGTTTCAGGTTGATACCAGTCTGGACATTCCTTTGCAGCAATATCTTTTAAAACATCTGAACCTGTCCTCATCCCGCTACATCGGAATTGTGGGAATGGATCCTGCAACCGGCCGGATTCTGTCTATGGTTGGATATGATAAAACCGACCAGGCCGGCAACCCTTGTGTTGACAGCAAGTTCCCGGCAGCGAGTATTTTCAAGATTGTTACCGCATCGGCGGCCATTGAAAAATGTGGCTTTAATTTAGACTCTATGTTTACCTACAACGGTAGAAAACACACATTATACAAATCTCAGTTAAAGGATCGTTCAAACAGATATACCAACAGGATAACATTCTCAGACTCATTTGCCCAATCCGTCAATCCTGTTTTTGGTAAACTCGGCGTACATTATCTGGGGAAAACAACCTTGGAAAATTATGCTGCTGCCTTTGGATTCAATCGAAATATTGATTTTGAAATTCAGCTTGCCCCCAGCCAGGTCGCCCTTTCCGACGATCCATACCAATGGGCAGAAATAGCCAGCGGTTTCAATCGTCAAACAAAAATATCGCCTTTGCACGGCGCATTGATAACCTCCGCCATACTGAACCAGGGCCGGCTGGTAGAACCTACCATTGTCGATCAGATCAAAGATGAAAACGGCCGGGTTATATACCGCAGCCAAATGACCACCATTAACCAGGCGATCACACCCTCAGCAGCAAAAATTCTTAATCATCTCATGGAAACAACAATTAGTTCCGGCACCTGCAAGAAAACTTTCAGGGGTTTTGAAAACGACCGAATTCTTTCCAGACTCAATATTGGCGGCAAATCCGGCTCCATCGGCAACACCTCTCATGATGCCCGTTACGACTGGTTTGTAGGATTTGCCGAAGAGAAAGAAGGGTCGGCCAAGATCGTTATATCAGCAGTTGTGACGCATGAAAAATATATAGGTACCAGGGCAAGTCAATATGCCCGTATGGCAATAAAACAGTATTTCCGCAGCTATTTTGCGAATAACCAATAACAACTTGTAAGGCCTAACCCGAACAAGTCGGAACCAAACAGGATATATTAAAACTTTAACCACCTATGCCATTTAACAAGCTGATACTGGGCACTGGATGCTTGATGCTAGTTTCTGGATACTGGATTTTAAT
>JABMQM010000338.1 GCA_013203195.1 Desulfobacteraceae bacterium
CCAATTTATGTGCAATCCCACGGTATATAAAGGTCTATGGTCATTTATATAAGGTGAATAACGAGGTCTGAACTCAAGGTTTGCCGGGCGGTTGCATGCGCTTAATAAGCTCAGAAATAAGTTGCCCGTTGGGTGATTTAGCCGCCGGGTTGACGGCCACCAGTTCCTCCCAGGATCGCACAGCACCGGCGATATCGTTCAGGTCATGCATCAGAACAATACCCTTGTTGAAGCGCGAAACTTCATGGCGGGGATCAACGGCAATGGCCTTGTCAAAAGCCTTAATAGCTTCAGCGGGCTTGCCGCTGCGACGGTACATAACCCCCATATCCGTCAAGACATTGGCATCGTTGGGCTTCAGGGCCAGAGATTTCTGGTAGGCATCAATGGCTTTTTCATGATTTTCGCTATCAAAGTAAAGGTTGCCCAGTTGAATCCAAGCCTCGGCATCATTAGGGTTCTGGTTGGTTAGTTTTTCTAGCTCAAAAATTCTGGCGGCTGTTTCGACCGAAGGGCCCTGCTTACCGGCCTGCGGCGGTGGTGGTTGCGATTGTGACGGTGCAGAAGGAACCGGCAGTCCGCTGCTTGATTTATAAACGGTTACAACCACCCCCAGCAAAAACCCCACGACCAGGGTAATGGTGGCTACCCAGAGCATGGTTTCTTTTTTTACATAACCTGTTGCAGGTGCTTCGCTTTGTTTAGTCATTTTGTCATCCTTTAGTTCCTTAATTGTTGATTTGTGTTTTTTGTGGTAAATTTTATTCCATTGCCACTAAGACACCAAGTCAATCACTGGTGAACAGTTATCAATGAAAAGTGATCAGTAAGAGCAAACTGATTACTGATAACCGACAACTGATTACTGACATTTGTGCCGTCCCGCCTGCCAAAGTAAGTACGGCGGACAGGTGTGGCAAATATTTCCTGGCTCTGGATTGTCCAGGGCAGGTGCTCTCACAGTTTAAATAATTGAGCAGCATTTAAGCCGCAGATTGATTCAATCTCAGCTTTTGAAAGTCCGGACATATCAAGCTCCTTAAAATACCTGGCCGGTTTTATAAGCGGAAAGTCACTGCCAAAAAGAATCTTATCCAGCCCGACGATATCCTTGGCATAGCGGTATATTTCCGGGGCATAAAGAAACGGGGATGCCGCCGTGTCAAAATAAACATTTCCAAGGCTTGCTTTTACCTCCTTCTTAAGGAGGGCAAAGAAAAAAATCCCCCCGCCCCAGTGAGCCAGCACGATAACATTTTCCGGAAATTTTTTAATCAGATCGTATATCTGCTTCAGGGTATGCGGTGTTTTTCCGGGGTACATATGGCCCACCGGTTCGTTGGTGTGGATCAGTACCGGAAGATCCTTGTCCCGGCAGATCTGCATCAGGGGGGCCAGTTTATCAAGAGTTTTATCATCGATACCGGATTGATAAAAAGCAAGTTCGCCTATACCGGAAAGCCCCCCTTCCAGGCAGCGCCGGGCTTCTGTGACAGCGTCCCGGCTGAAGGGATCCAGGCAGCACAAGCCGATAAGACGCTGGGGATATCTTGCCACGGCTTCCAGGATATAGTCATTGTGCTTGATAAATGTCTGCGAATTTTTCCAGGGGAACCCAAAAATAACGGATTTATCGACCCCCTGCCGGTCCATTGCAGCCACGATCTCTTGAGCCCCGACAAGTTTTGACCCGGGCAAGCTGTATAAAAGCCTGAAAGCCGGTTCAGACGCAAAATAAGCTTCCCGATTTTCCCGTATCGCTTTAGGGAAAATATGAGTATGAAAATCGATGACCATTGATATAGCTCCGCGCTAAAAAAAACGTTTTGTTGACTATAGATAATTCTATACAATATATACACTTAATTAACAACCGCCTATCGGTGTCCGTTGACAGTTGTCCGTGGTCCATCACAAGCTTTTGCATGACCTTAGCATATGTAAATACTAAAATTACTGACCACTGACTACGGACATCTGACAACGAACCACTGACAACGGACGAAGAAAACGATCAACGGACATTACCAATGTTTTTAATTGTCGGCATTGCTCCTAAAACTAAATGGAATATATTTTAAAGCATGACCAAAGTGCTCCATGTGAGCGCCATGTGGTTCTGGTTGCGCCGGAGATCCCCGGGAACACCGGCAGTATCGGACGGACCTGTCTGGGCGCCGAAGCCTATCTTCATTTGATAAAACCTCTGGGATTTTCATTGGAAAACCGGGAAGTGAAACGGGCGGGGTTGGATTACTGGCACCGGGTAAAATTGACGATCTGGGACGATTTTGAAAGTTTCGAGAAAAAAATGGAGCCGCAAAAAGAAGAGATGGTTCTGTTTACCAAAAATGGTGCCAAGCCTTTGTGGGACATGCCGTCACCTGCGAGGCTCTTTCTGGTTTTCGGCTCGGAAACCAGAGGACTTCCCCAAACAATCGTATCCAGGTATAAGCATGCCACCTACCAAATCCCCATTACCGACGAGATCCGCAGCCTGAACCTTTCCACCGCGGTGGGCATCGCATTGTACGAAGCCCTGCGACCATAATCCCTTATTTCTATTTTTTTGCTTTTTATATTATTTTTTTAACCACGAAGTACAAGAAGAAACGCGAAGATTTTTTCTTTATTCTCCTTCGTGCCCTTCGTGTACTTTGTGGTTAGTTAAAAATGACCTGTTAGGCTGCAGCCTGTCCGGGTTAGGCGCAAAAAAATAGGGCCCGAAAAATTCGGGCCCTATGGGGTTAATCAGATGAATCGATTGTTACGTTATTAGAACAATCCTGTCACCTTCCCGGTTTCAACATCCACATCCACCCTGCGGTAAGCAGGATTGGAGCTGGTTCCCGGCATCAGGCTGATAGCGCCACAGACCGGGCACAGGAATTTGGCGCCGGAGAAGATCAGCACGTCCTGAACCGGCAGGGTCCATCCCTTGGGCGTACCCTTGACGGCTGGGTCATGGGTCAGCGAGAGATGGGTTTTGACCATCATGGTGGTGTAGTCATCGTACTGGGGATCGTTTTCGAGCATCTTGGCCTTGGCTTCGGCCGCAGGCGTCCAGGCGACTCCGTCAGCGCCATACACGTTCTTGGCAATCAGGTCAACCCGGTCACGCAGCTTGGTTTCCAGAGGATACAAGAATTTGAAATCGGCTTCTTCGTCACAGGCCTCGATGACCGCATCGGCAAATTCCAACGCGCCGTCGCCGCCGTCGGCCCAGTGGGTAGAGACCGCACAGCGGGCACCGGCTTCCTCGGCATACTTGCGCACCATGGCGATTTCGTTCTGGGTGTCGGTATGGAAGCAGTTGATGCAGACCACCGGGTTGATACCGGACCGGCGGATGACGCCGATAAGGTGCAGCATGTTGGGCAGGCCGGCTTCCACCAGCCCGACATTCTCCTTGGTATATTCCTCCGGCAGCGGCAGAC